>QMLK01000097.1 GCA_003646705.1 Deltaproteobacteria bacterium
AGGCAGGGGCGGCAGGGGTAACGCTCGGTTTGCAACCCCGACCAGACAGGCCCCTCGCTTCGCGGAAGGGGGGACCCCTGGGGAGGAGAGGTGGCTTCGGCTTGAACTGAAGCTGCTGGCTGATGTAGGATTGGTTGGCTATCCCAACGTAGGGAAGTCGACCCTCCTGAGGAGGATCTCAGCGGCTAGGCCGAAGGTGGCACCTTACCCCTTCACGACCCTCGCACCCCATCTAGGGGTGGTCTCCTACGGCGAGGGAAAGGAGTTCGTAGTGGCAGACATCCCCGGCCTGATCGAAGGGGCCCACAAAGGGGCGGGTCTCGGCACCCGCTTTCTGAGACACATAGAGCGAACCCTGCTGCTTTTGCACCTCCTGGACCTCAGCGGCCACCGGGGGGACCCCCTCACGCTTTACGAGGGGGTCCGAAGGGAACTGGCCTCCTTCAACCCGCTCTTGGCGGAGAAGCCGGAGATCGTGGTGCTGAACAAGATAGACCTCCCAGAGACCCGAGCTCGGGTCGATGAGACGAGGGAGGCCTTTGAGGCCCGGGGCTTGCCCTTCTTCGCCATCTCCGCTCAGACCGGAGAGGGGGTCAAGGAGTTGATCCAGGAGGTGGGGAGACGCCTCGAGGCCCTGAAGAGCCATGAAGGGACTGCGTAAGAGGATAGTGGCCAGGACGACCAGGGCCGTGGTCAAGGTCGGCTCGAGCCTCCTCGTCTCCCTTGAGGAGGGCCTGAAGAGGCATTACGTCCGATCCCTGGCCTCTCAACTCGCCCAGCTCCGGGCGAGGGGGGTGGAGGTGCTGCTCGTCTCCTCAGGGGCCATAGCCGCCGGGATGGAGCGTCTGGGCATGAGGACCCGCCCTTCCTCTATCTCGGAACAGCAGGCCACCGCTGCCGTGGGCCAGGGGTTGCTGATGCACCTCTATGAGGAGGCCTTTGAGGATTGGGGCCTGAAGGTGGCCCAGGTCCTTCTGACCCACGAGGATGTGCGCGACAGGAGGAGATATCTGAACGCCCGGAACACGCTCCTGACGCTTCTCCGCTTCGGGGTGGTCCCCATCATCAACGAGAACGACTCAGTGGTCATCGACGAGATCAAGTTGGGGGACAACGACCTCCTGGCGGCCCTCACCGCTGGCCTGACGGACGCGCAGCTGCTGGTGATCCTGACCGATGTGGAGGGTCTCTACGAAGGCGGACCGGGGGGACGGCTGATCAAGGTGGTGGAGAGGATCGAGGACGATCTGGAGGCCTCCGTAGCGGGTACCGCTACCCAAGTCGGCACCGGTGGCATGGTGACCAAGATCCGGGCCGCCAAGTTGGCCTCCAAGATCGGCGTCTACACCATCGTAGCCAAGGGGACTGATGCGCGAGTCCTGGAGGAGATCTGGAAGGGGGAGGAGATAGGTACCCTCTTTCTGCCCGAGGCTCGACCCCTCACCGGGAGGAAGAAGTGGATAGGGTTCAACGTCAGGGCCAAGGGTACCTTGGTGGTGGATGAGGGGGCTATGGTGGCCGTGCTGCAGAGGGGCAAGAGCCTGCTTCCCTCAGGGGTGAAGGAGGTCTTGGGGGACTTTCAGCGGGGGGACGCGGTGCTGTGCCGTGGGCCCGACGGAAGGGACTTCGCCAAGGGCCTGGTGAACTATAGCTCTACGGAGATCGCTGCCATCAAGGGCCACAAGACGCAGGAGATAGAGGCGATCCTGGGCTACAAATACGCTGAAGAGGTGATACACCGAGATAACCTGGTGCTGCTTTAAAAGGCGGTTTCGAAAGACCTTGACCCCTCAGGACCTTTCTGTTAACCTGGGGTCGTTCAAAGGACGGTTCCTCGGACCAGACCTTAACCCTCAAAAAACATTTTGTCAGGGGCATGACCGATATCTGGAATCAGGTCCTCGATTGTCTGAGGTCTACCCTTCCCTCCAATGCCTTCGATACCTGGATAAAACCCCTAAAGGCTAGGAGCGATGCATCGGGAACCCTGACCCTTGAAGCACCCAACAAATTCTTCAAGGATTGGATAGAGGAGAACTACTTAGACGTAATAGAAGACGCCCTGAAGGACATCCTGCACGAGAAAATACGGGTAGAGGTAGTAGTCAACAAAAGGAAACCGTATGAAGAACGCCTTTACGGAGAAGATGAACGCATCCAAAAGGCTTTAAAGGCCTTCAATCCCCGTTACACCTTTGACAATTTTGTCGTAGGTAGTGGGAATCAATTGGCCCATGCTGCCTCTATGGCTGTAGCAGATAACCCAGGAACCAGATATAATCCTCTCTTTATTTACGGTGGTGTTGGACTTGGAAAGACACATCTACTTAATGCAATAGGGCAGGAGATAATAACAAAGAGAAAGGTGAAAGATCCATTAAAAGTGTGTTACATCTCAGCAGAGGAATTTACGAATGATTTAATCAATTCGATCAGATTTGAAAAAATGGATGAATTTAGGAAGCGATATAGAAGTATAGAAGTTCTTCTTATCGACGATATTCAGTTCCTGTCAGGGAAAGAAAGAACTCAAATTGAATTTTTTCACACTTTCAACAGTCTTTATCAAAACAAAAAGCAAATAGTCATCACAAGCGATAAATTTCCAAGAGATATAGCAAATATTGAAGAAAGGTTGCGTTCGCGTTTTGAATGGGGTCTAATAGCCGACATTCAACCTCCAGATATCGAGACCAAGGTGGCCATCCTAAAGAAAAAGGCCGAGCTGGAAAACATACCCCTTCCCGACGATGTCGCCTTCTACTTGGCTTCAAAGATCGATTCCAACGTCAGGATCCTCGAGGGATGCCTCATAAGGCTGGGGGCCTTTGCTTCTTTGACCAAGAGGCGCATCGATATGCAGCTGGCAAAAGAGGTCTTGAGACACGTGGTGAAGGAAGAAGAGCCCATAAACTTGGACCGCATCCTAAGCGGTGTATCGGCCTTCTTTAATGTGAAGATAAAGGATATTTGCTCGAGAAAGAGGATGAGGAGCGTGGTGCTGCCGCGTCAAGTGGCGATGTATCTTGCCAAACGCCTCACCGATGTGCCTCTTGTGGAAATAGGGAGGAAATTGGGTGGAAAAGACCATTCCACGGTATTGTATGCCATAAAGAAGATTGAGGAGAAGGTAAAAGGGGACCCTGTATTTAAGGAGATGGTGGAAGAATTAGAGCGAAAGATTAGGGGTTAATAATGTGCAAAACCGCTTGATCCTTTCCACCGATCCAATACTGCATCATCTTTCTATATTTCCCTTTTTTCCACAGTTTTAGCATTCTTATGACTATAAGGAGGTACACTAAAAAATGAAAGTAATATTAGACAGAGATGAACTGCAGAGAGTCTTAGCTAGGATGCAGGGTGTAGTAGAAAAACGTAGCACCTATCCAATACTTTCTCATATATTGCTTACGACGAAAGAAAACGAAATCTCCATAGAGGCGACTGACCTCCAACTCGGGATTCGGGAGACGATGGAAGCTCAGATAGCCGAAGGAGGGAGGATGTGCCTTCCGGCGAAAAAGTTCTACGATATCGCAAGGGAGCTTCCGCCCGAACAGGTCCAGATCGAAAGCGGCGACAACTTTTGGGCGAGGCTCAGGTGCGGTTCTGTCTCTCTGGAGCTACCAGGGCTCGATCCGTCGGATTTCCCAGCCCTGCCTGAAGGAGGAAAAGCGGCCATCTCCCTCCCCAACACCCAACTCAAAGACATGTTGGAGAAGGTAATCTTTGCCACTTCCTCTCAGGAGTCTCCCCTCAACTTACACGGCGTTCTCTTCGAGTTTCTCGACAAAGGGAGACTGAGGTACCTCAGGATGGTAGCAACTGATGGGCATCGATTGGCGTTAATCGACAGTGAAGTGAAGGGAAGTAGTTCTAAGGAACAATTGATATTGCCAAAACGCGGCTTGGCTGAAGTTAGAAGGGTCTTGACTGAAGATGGAGAGGTGGAGATATACCTCGGTGAAAATGTAGTCAAATTTGTGGATGGAAAGAGGTTGGTCTCAATTAGGCTCCTAGAGGGACAATTTCCCGATTATAAACACGTCCTTCCCAAGGACCTCGAAAAGAGGGTGATTGTAGATAGGAGGGAATTTTTGGCTTCGTTGAAGAGGGCTGATATACTGGCCAGTGAAAAGGGAGAAGGCGTGAAGTTTAAGATAGAAAGTGATAAAATGGAATTGAAGGCAGGAGGAGGGGATGTAGGACAGATTGTAGAGGAAGTTCCTGTCCAGTACAGAGGTGACCCCATATCCATAATCTTCAATTCCAGATACCTGATCGATGCATTGACGGTTATGGAATCCGATCAAGTGATCTTCGAGTTGAGGGACCAGGAGAGCGCGGGTCTATTGAGGCCAGAGGGGGATGAAGACTATCTATACCTCGTAATGCCTATGAAGATGACATAAAGGAGAAGATACGGTGAGAAGAGCTTCGGCTGCGACTTACAACGCAAGCCACATAAGGGTGTTGGAGGGCCTCCAAGCGGTGAGGAAGAGGCCAGCCATGTACATCGGAAACACAGATCTTGAGGGGCTACATCACCTTGTAGAGGAGCTGGTGGACAACAGCATAGACGAGGCTCAGGCTGGTTTTTGCGATAGGATCGAGGTGATCTTGCATATGGACAACAGCGTAACCGTCAAGGACAACGGTCGTGGCATCCCCGTGGACGTCCATCCCCAAGAGGGACGACCGGCTCTGGAGGTGGTCCTGACGAGGCTCCATGCAGGGGGGAAGTTCGACACCAAGAGTTACAAGATCTCCGGGGGGCTTCACGGTGTGGGCCTCTCGGTGGTGAACGCCCTTTCGGAATATCTGGAGGTCGAGGTAAGGCGCGACGGGAAGGTCTACTTCCAGAGATATGAACGGGGCAGGCCCGTCACGGCTTTGCGGGTTAAGGGTCCCTCGGACAAGACCGGCACCTCCATTCGTTTCAAACCGGACTCCAAGATCTTCGGCGAATTGGAGTTCAACTACGATCTACTCTCGCATAGGTTGAGGGAACTGGCCTTCTTGAACAAAGGGGTAGAGCTCTCGATCCTGGACGAAGGAAGGGGAAAACAGGAGCGCTTTCTCTACGAGGGTGGCATCGTTGAGATGGTCAAGTTCCTGAACAAGAACCGCAACTGTGTACATCCGG
>QMLK01000098.1 GCA_003646705.1 Deltaproteobacteria bacterium
CCCCAAAGGGGTCGGCTGCCATGAGCCTTGAGGAGGTGGAACGGGAGCACATCTTGAAGGTGCTCCAGTACGCGGGATGGCATTACGGCAAGACCTGTAAGCTCCTGGGCATATCGCGCCCCACCCTCAGACAGAAGATGAAGAAGTACGGGATATCACCCCCAGGGCGCCGCCTTTGAAAGAACCTTTCCCCACTTTTAAGAGCCTTTCCATCCCACACAAAGGAGGAGGGTTACACCCTTCTGCTGTAAGTGGCATCTCCATTGCAATCAACGTCCTTCCGATGGGAGAGGACAGACCCCTCAAGACCTTAAGGGAGGTGAGGAGGGAACACATCCTCCGGGTCCTCGAGCAGGCCAAGTGGGACCTGGAGGAGGCCTCTCGCATCCTTCGGGTCTCCCCTGCCTTCCTGAGGAAGGAACTGCGGCACTACGGCCTGAGGAAGAAGTAGAGCCATCCTCGGCCTTTAATACCCAAGGGAGCTCTGAGCTTCAAATCGAACAGCCCATGGGCCTCAGGCAGAAAGGAACCGGGAAGGCTGGGGCCTCAAAAGGCACCAAGATCCTCCTCAAGGGCGGCAGGTTGCTGAACGTCTACTCCGGGGAGCTCCTGGAGATGGACGTCCTCACGGAGGGGGAGAGGATAAGTTACATCGGGACGGAGGTTGGCCCTGTAGAGGACACGACCGTCCTGGACGTCAAGGGCAGGGTCATCGTCCCGGGCTACATCGAGCCCCATTGCCATCCTTGGCTCACTTACAACCCCCTGTCCTTCGCGGAGGAGGCCTGTAGGCTCGGGACCACCACCCTCTTCTGCGACGACCTGATCTTTTACATGCTCATGGGCAGGGAGCTCTTCGAGGAGTTCATGGAGGCCTTCAGGGCCTTGCCTGTAAAGCTCTTCTGGTTCTGCAGGGCTGTCCCACAGACGCCCATGAGGGGAGAACGGGACCTCTTCTCGGCGGAGAACGTGGGGACCCTCCTGCAAAACCCCCTCGTGCAATCCCTCGGCGAGATCACGAGATGGCCAGAGCTCTGCGAGGGGAACCCCACGCTTCTGGAGATGATAAGGTGCGCCAAGGCCCTTAAGAGGCGGGTCGATGGCCACACGGCCGGGGCCAGGTACGACAAGCTCAACGCTATATCCCGGGCTGGGGTGGATTCATGCCACGAGAGCATCGACGGCCGAGAGGCTATGGAGAGGCTGAGGCTCGGGATGTACGTGATGGCGAGGGAGAGCTCCCTGAGGCAGGATCTGGCCCAGATCCTGAGGACCATCATGGGGGAGGGGGCCTGGATGAACCGGGTCATGCTGACTACAGATGCCTCAACGCCGTCCTTTCACCGGAGGTTCGGCGTCACCGACCACCTTCTCAGGGTCGCCCTCAGGGAGGGGGTCGATCCCCTGCTGGCCTATAGGATGGTCACGCTGACCCCAGCGGAATATTACGGCCTTGACGGCGAGATCGGAGGTATCGCCCCCGGCAGGTACGCAGATATCCTCGTCCTGGAGGACCTCCTCAACCCCACCCCCGAGGTGGTGATCGCCAAGGGGAGGATCGTCGCAGAGAGGGGAGAGCTCCTCGAACCCTTTCCACGGATAGACTGGAAGAGGTTCTTGCCGAAGTCCACCTTCTCCGCCCGGCGGTGGAAGGCGAGGGAGTCCTTCTTCGAGATACCCTACGGCGGCAGGAGGCTGAGGTTCCCGACCCTCAGGCTCATCAATACCGTAATCACCCGCATAGAATGGGTTGAATTTGAGGCCAAGGACGGAGCCCTCCAGATCAGGCCGGAGGAGGGCTTCTGCCTCCTGTCGCTGCTGAGCAGGGATGGCACCTGGGTGAGCAACGGGGTCCTCAGGGGCTATGGAAGGGTCCAAGGATTGGCCTCCTCCTTCAACACCGCCACACAGATCCTGGCGATAGGCTGTGACCCTGGGGCGATGAGCGTGGCCGTCAACAGGGTGCTCGAGATCAAGGGAGGCATCGTAGCGGTTGAGGATGGAAGGGTCGTCTATGAATTCCCCCTTCCCCTTGGGGGGATGATGTCAGAGGCGCCCATGGAGGCCTTGGCTGAAAAGGACGAGGAACTCCAGAGGTATCTTTACAGCAAGGGCTTCCCCTTTCACGACCCCCTTTACACCCTCATCTTCTTGCCCAACGACTTCCTCCCGGAGGGAAGGGTCAATTACCACGGTGTGATGGACATAAAGAGAGGAGAGGTCCTTTGGCCGAGGAGGGATCTGGTCCCATAGGCGTCTTCTCTTGGCCTAAGGACCAGAGGGACGCCTCTTTTCCTGCTTCCTCCTCTCCTCCTCCCTGATCTCCCTGCGCAAGAGTTTGCCCACCTTCGACTTCGGCAGCATGTCCCGAAACTCGATGTAATGGGGAACCTTGTAGGGGGCGAGGTGGTGCCTACACCAATTGATCAGCTCAGCGGCCCCGACGCCCTTGGCGTCCTCCTTGAGCACCACTATGGCCTTTATCCGCTCCCCCACCCGTGGATCAGGCACCCCCACCACACATGCCCCGATCACCGTCGGATGATCCTGAAGGACTGCCTCCACCTCGGAGGCCGAGACCCGATAGCCCTTGTACTTGATGATGTCAGCGGTACGCTCCACGAACTCGATCTGCCCCTCCGGATCGAACCTGACGAAGTCCCCCATCCGGTAATAGATGCGACCGTCGAGGCGCACGTAGGACCTTGCGGTCTCTTCGGGCTTGTTCCAGTAACTCTTGATGGTGTAAGGAGAGGTGACCAACAGCTCCCCCACCTCCCCTTGGGGGAGGGGCTCTAAGGTCTCGGGGTCGCAGACCCTACAGGCCCTGGACCGGAGGGGGTGGCCCACGTTGGTGGGGGCTGGCTCGCGGTCCAAGCGGCTGTAGCTGACGTGCCCTGCCTCGGTGGAACCGTAGACCTGATAGATGGGGATGCCGTAACGCTCCTTCCAGCGCCTAAAGACCTCCGCAGGGAGCACATCCCCCCCGCAGTAGCAATAACGGAGGGAACTCAAATCGTAGAACTCCAGACGGTCGTTCTCCAAGATCATCCGGTAAAGCGCCGGCACCCCCAGCATCCACCTGACGCGGTAACGCTGGATAGCCGCGAGGATGGCGTCCACCTGAGGCTGGGGCATGAGGACCACGGTGTTGCCGAAGTTGAGGCCGAAGGCGAGGGTAAAGCCCTTGGCCATGATGTGAAAGAGGGGGTTGACCATCAGGACCACGTCCTCCCCCTCCTTTATGTTCCCCTTGGCCACCTCCTCCATTATGTCCCTTATGTAGGATACCTCCCCCATGTGATTGCCTGGCACCCCCTTCGGGAAGCCGGTGGTACCGCCTGTGTACATGATGTAGGCCAGGTCTGACCAGGGATCGATCTCCACCTTGGGGGGCTCTGGGGGATAACCCTTGAGGAGCTCCTTGAAGGAGTAAAGGCCCTCCTCCGCCTTGACCTTCCCCGATGGTATCTTGTCGAAGAGGTAGCCGATGGCCCTCTTCCAGAGGGGCAGAAGGTCGGTGAGGTTGGTCACGATGACCCTCTTCAGGGGCGTCCGCGGAAAGACCTCCTTCACGTAACCGTAATTGGTGTCGAGGCATATCAGGGTCTCGACCTCGGCGTCCTTCAGCATGTACTCTATCTCGAAGGCCGTGTAGATGGGGGAAACGGGCACCACCGCGGCCCCGAGCTTGTTTATGGCGAAGTTGGCCACCAACCACTGGGGACAGTTGGGCAGATAGAGCATCACCCTGTCCCCCGGACCCACCCCGAGGTCGTGAAGGGCGGTGGCGAATCGATCGATCAATTCCTTGAGGCGGCGGTAGCTGAACGCCTCCCCTAAGTAGAGGAGGGCGATCTTTTGGGGGTACCGCTCGCAGATCCGTTCAAAGCGGGAAAAGGTCAGCTCGTCCTCTGAGCGATCTACCTCCAACCCCTCGGTGGTATAAAGCCTTTCCAGCACCCTCACCCCCTAAAGTCCGAAGTAAGCGGCCTTCACATCGGGGTTCTCGAGCAGTTGTTGGCCAGTGCCCTCCAGCACGGCGGCCCCGTTCTCCAAGATGTAGGCGTAATCCACGATGGGGAGCACGGGCCGCGCATACTGCTCCGTCACCAGGATGGTGATGCCTTTCTGGTCCCTTATCTCCTTTATGGCCCCGATCACCACCTTCTGGATCTGGGGGCTCAGCCCCAGCAGCGGCTCGTCCAACAGCAGGAGCTTAGGCTGGGCCATGAGGGCCCTCCCGATGGCCAACATCTGCTGTTCCCCTCCGCTCAAGAAGCCCCCCTGACGGTCCTTCAGCCGCTCCAGCGCTGGAAACAGGGAGAAGACGTAATCGAGGGTCTCCTTCGCTTCGCCAGAGCTGGCCAGGTAGGCCCCGATCTTGAGGTTCTCAAGGACGCTCGACTCGGGGAAGATCCTCCTGCGCTCGGGACATAGTATGATGCCACGCTTCGCCCGCTCGTGGGGCTTCATCTGGGAGATCTCCTCCCCGTGGTAACGGAGCTTGCCGAAGACCGAAATCCTCTCCCCCCCTCGCATCTCCTCCTTGCGTTTCTTGTCCAGGATGATCCCGCTGAGCGTATACATCAGGGTCGACTTGCCGGCGCTGTTGGCCCCGAAGACCCCCACGATCTGGCCCTCCTGGACGCGAAGGTCCACATTGTTTATGGCGAGCATATTCTCGTAAAAGACCATCAACCCGCGGGCCTCGAGCATCAGATCCCCTCCGAACCGAGGTAGGCCTCCTTCACCCGCTCGTCCTCCACCACCTCCTCGGGGGGGCCTTCTGTGAGCTTCACACCATAGTTGAGGACCATGACGCGGTCGGCCACCTTGAAGAGCTCCCTCAGACGGTGCTCGATCATCACCAGGGTCACACCGCCCATCCTCAGCTTCTCGATCAAGGGGACCATACTGGCGATCTCGCTCATGCTCAAGCCGGAGAATACCTCGTCGCAGATGATCAGCTCGGGCCTCAAGGCCATACAGCGCGCGAGCTCGAGCCGCTTCAGGTATCCCGTGGGCAGTGCCGATGCGAGCTTATAGGGTACGTAGGAATCCCTCTCGAAGCCTATCTCCTCGAGGATGTCCACCGCCACGGTGTTTCGATCCCCCAGCTTCCCTCCACCC
>QMLK01000099.1 GCA_003646705.1 Deltaproteobacteria bacterium
CCCCTGGTGAACCCTACAGCCTTGAAGAAGGAGATCAGCGTCCAGTCGTTCCAGTTCACGAGGGTGTAAATCTTCCTTATCCCTTGTTTTGAGAATTCCTTCACAAGACTCTCGAATAAAAGTTTCCCGATTCCCCTCCCCTGGAACTCCGGATCGACCCCTATGGTGTCTATCCACCCGAAGGAGCTGGGGACGCCGAACTCCCACCCGCTGACGGTGCCGAGGATGAAGCCCACTACCTTGCCCTCGTACTCGGCCACCAGGGACTTGACAGGTCCTTTGATCCCCTCTTCGATCTTTTGACGCCAGTAATCCGGTCTCTTGTTCCCCAGGACCTTGTAGTCGATCTGGACGATGGCCTCCAAGTCCTCCTTCCTCAGGGACCTCACCTTGACATCGCTCAGGGAAAATCCACCCATCTTCCCCCTCTCCTGAGCTTTTTGGGCTCTACTTCCCCCTTGGTGCTGGTGCCTCCTGGCGGGGCACCTCGTCCACCACCGTCTTGACCACCGGCCTGGAGGTGAAGACGGTCAGCAGCAGCGACGTGACCATGAAGATGATGGCCACCGCCGTGGTCACCTTGGCGAGAAACCCCGCTGGTCCGGCGCTGCCGAAGATGGTGCTTGAGGCCCCCCCTCCGAAGACCGCCCCTATCTCAGCCCCCCGGCCCGTCTGGACCAGCACCACGACGATGAGCAAAAGGCAGACGAAGACGTGAATGCCCAGTAGCAAACCGCTCATCCCGACCTCCTGAACCTGACTATGCGCGAGAAGGAGTCGACCTTCAAGCTCGCCCCCCCGACCAGGGCTCCATCGATATCGGCTTCGGCCATGAGGTCATCGATGTTGTCCGGCTTTACGCTGCCGCCGTACAGGATCCTCACCCCCTCTGCCACCTCCTCGCCGAAGGCCTCCTTCAGCAATCCCCTGATATAGGCGTGGACCTCAGAGGCCTGTTGCGGAGTGGCGGTTCGGCCTGTACCTATGGCCCATACCGGTTCGTAGGCGATCACCACCTCTGAGACCTCTTGGGCCCCGAGCCCATCAAGGGCCCCCTCCACCTGTCCCTTGACCACCGAGAAGGTCTGGCCGGCTTCGCGCTGCTCGAGTCGCTCCCCCACGCAGATGATGGGTCGAAGGCCCACCTTCAGGAGAGCCTTGACCTTCTTGTTGACCGCCTCGTCGCTCTCCCCGAAGTGGGTCCTCCTCTCGGAGTGGCCCACTATCACATAGTGGCAGCCCACCTCCTTCAACATCGGAGGGGATACCTCGCCCGTGAAGGCCCCCTCCATCTCCCAGAAGGTGTCCTGAGCGGCGAGCTTGATGGAACTGCCTTGGAGGGCTTCCTTCACCGGCAGAAGCGACACGAAGGGTGGGGCCACTACTACCTCGGTCTCCCTTTCTCGGCCGATCTCCCGGGCGAGCTCGGCTGCAAAGGCGCGGGCCTCAGAGGGGGTCTTGTGCATCTTCCAGTTTCCGGCTATGAGCGCCTGTCGCATCCTCTCCTCCCTAACGGTCCAGGGCCGCTATCCCCGGCAGGGTCTTGCCCTCCAGCAGCTCGAGGGTGGCCCCGCCTCCGGTGGAGACGTGGGTGATCTTTTCGGCGAGGCCGAATTGGGTCACCGCCCTGACGGTGTCCCCTCCGCCCACTATCGTGGTCCCCTTGGCAGAGGCTACGGCCTCGGCCACCCCCTTGGTGCCACCCTCGAAGGGCGCCATCTCGAAGACCCCCATGGGGCCGTTCCAGAGGACGGTCTCAGCCCCTGAGATCCTCTCCGCGAAGGCCTTGACCGTCTCCGGGCCTATGTCAAGGCCTACCCACCCCCGGGGGAACTCCTCGTTCCTCACCACCTTCCTCTGGGCATCCGGACTGAACTCCTCAGCGGCGACGTGGTCCCGCGGCAGCAGGAGGTCCACCCCCTTCGCTTCGGCCTCCTTCATGATCTCCCTGGCGAGGGTGATCCTCTCCTCCTCGACCAAGGACCTACCCACGTTGTAGCCCTGGGCCCTCAAGAAGGTGTAACACATCCCCCCTCCGATCAGCAGTGCGTCCACCTTGCCGAGGAGGTGCCTTATCACCCCGATCTTGTCCGACACCTTGGCCCCCCCTAACAGGGCCACGAAGGGGCGTTGGGGCTCGGACAGAGCCCCCATCAGGTACTCGATCTCCCTCTTCATGAGGAAACCGCAGCCCACCTCCTGCACGTAGTGGGTGATCCCCTCAGTGGAGGCAGGGGCGCGATGGGCGGTCCCAAAGGCGTCGTTGATGTAGACCTCCCCGAGCCTCGCCAGGGCCTGGGCGAAGTCCGGGTCGTTCTTCTCCTCCCCTGGGTGGAACCTCAGGTTCTCCAGGAGCAGGACCTCCCCCTCCTTCAACCCCTGGGCCAGGGCCTCTACCTCTGGGCCTATGCAGTCGGGCGCCATCTTCACCTCTTGGCCGAGGAGTTCAGACAGGAGCTCGGCCACCGGCTCGAGGCTCAACTCCGCTACCACCTTGCCCTTAGGACGGCCGAGGTGAGAGGCCACCGTCAAGCGAGCCCCCCTCTCGAGGGCATAACGGATGGTGGGCAGGGCGGCCTCGATGCGGGTGGCATCCTTCACCTTCCCCCCTTCCACGGGGACGTTGAAATCCACCCGCAGGAAGAGGGGCCGTCCGTCTATCTGCAGCTCATCGATACACCTGATGGCCATCCTAACCTCGGGAGGCGATGTACTCGAGGAGATCGATGATCCTTGCCGAGTAGCCCATCTCGTTGTCGTACCAAGCCAAGACCTTGGCCATCCTTCCCTCGATCACCCTCGTGCTCAGGCCGTCCACGATGGATGAGAGCATGTTGCCGTTGAAGTCGACCGACACCAAGGGCTCTTCGGTGTAGCCCAAGATCCCCTTCAGCTCTCCTTCGGCGGCCTCCCGGAAGGCAGCGTTGACCTCATCCGTGGAGGTCTCCTTCTCCAACTCCGCCACCAGGTCCACCAGGGAGACGTTGGGCGTGGGCACTCGGATGGCCATCCCGTCCATCTTCCCCTTAAGCTGCGGCAGCACCAAGGAGACCGCCACCGCCGCCCCTGTGGTGGTGGGGATCATCGATAGGGCCGCCGCCCTGGCCCTCCTCAGGTCCCGGTGGGGGAGGTCGAGGATCCGCTGGTCGTTGGTGTAGGCGTGGACCGTGGTCATCAACCCCCTCTTCATCCCGAACCTCTCCAGGAGCACCTTGGCCACCGGGGCCAAGCAGTTGGTGGTACAGGAGGCGTTGGAGATGACGTGGTGCTTGCCGGGGTCGTACTCGGTGTGGTTGACCCCCATGACGATGGTGATGTCAGGGCCCTTGGCAGGGGCGGAGATGACCACCTTCTTGGCCCCTGCGGCGAGGTGTCCCGCGGCCTTGTCCCTCTGTGTGAAGAGCCCCGTTGACTCCACCACGATCTCCACCGCCAGGTCCTTCCAAGGCAGCTCGGCCGGCTCTCGCACACTCAGGACCTTTATCTCCCTCCCCTCCACCACGAGGGAGTCGCCCTTCACCTGGACCTCCCCTGGGAAGGGTCCGTGGACCGAGTCGTATTTCAGCAGATGACCGAGGGTCCTGGCATCGGTGATATCGTTTACCGCCACAAACTCAAGGTCAGCCTCCTTGAGGACGGCTGCTCTTAAGACCAAGCGCCCGATCCTGCCGAAGCCGTTGATCCCTACCTTCGTAGCCATGCCCTACCTCCTTAGGTTATTGTTCGATCTTCGCTCCCTCCATCAGAGGGACCTCGCCCTCCTCGGACGCCTTCGGGCCTTCCTCCCCTTCCTCGGGGGCCTCGAGCAGTTTCACCCTGGCCGCCTCGAGCCGTGCCTTCTCCTCTTTCGTTATGGGTAAGACCTTCCCCGCGGCGATCTCCCGCAGGGCCACGACGATGGGCTTGTTGTCGCTCTTGACCAGGGAGGGAGCCCCTTTGATCAGGAGCTTCGCCCTCTTGGTGGCGAGGATCACCAGGGCGAAACGGCTCTTTACCTGTCTTAGGCAATCCTCAACGGTTATCCTTGCCATCTACCTCACCTCCTGAGCACCCTATCCCTTTTACACCTTTCCGCCAGGACGATACTTGAGAGACGCCGAAAGGCTTCTTCAAATCGATCGTTGATCACAATATAGTCGTAAAGGTGGATCTGATCAAGCTCTTTTTGGGCGTCGGCCAGGCGCTCCTTGATGGCCTCCTCTGGGTCCTTGCCGCGTTCCCTGAGCCTCCTCTCGAGCTCCTCCATCGACGGAGGGACCACGAAGATGAGGACGGCGTCCCCCCTCAAGTCCTTCACCCTCCTTGCCCCTTGGGGGTCCAGGTCGAGGATGAGGTCCTCGTCGTCGGACAGCCGGAGGCTCTCCCAAGGGGTGCCGTAGAGGTCGCCGTGGACCTCGGCCCACTCCAGGAAGAACCCTTCCTCTGCCCTCCGCAGGAACTCCTCCTTGGAGACGAAGTGGTAGTCCTTCCCCTGCACCTCCCCGGGACGAGGGGGGCGGGTGGTGTAGGAGACGGAGAAGGCCAGGCCCTCCACCTCCTCCAGCAGCCTCCTGATGAGGGAGGTCTTGCCGGTGCCCGAGGGGGCTGAGATGACGAAGAGGATTCCCTTGGGACCCGCCTCAAGCTCCTTCATCTTCCTCCGCCAAACGCTGGGCGAGGGTCTCAGGCTGCACCGCCGAGAGGATCACGTGGTCGCTGTCGGTGATTATGATGGCCCTGGTCTTGCGTCCCCGGGAGGCGTCGATCAGCTTGCCCCGTTCCCGGGCCGCCTCCTTGAGCTTCCTCATGGGGGCGGAGTTGGGGCTCACTACGGCCACAACCCGGGAGGCCACCACCACGTTGCCGAATCCCACGTTGACCAGTTTCAACCTCTTGCCCGATCCCCCCATCTGCTCACTCCACGTTCTGGACCTGTTCCCGTAGCTTCTCTATCTCCTCCTTGATGGCCAAGACCCTCTGGACTATCTCCAGGTCGTTGGCCTTGGAGCCTATGGTGTTGGTCTCGCGGTTCATCTCCTGCAAGAGGAAGTCCAGGGCCCTCCCCACCGGTCCTTCCCCCTGGAGGCGCCTCCGGAACTCCTCCAGATGGCTGCGAAGCCTCACCCCCTCCTCGGTGA
>QMLK01000100.1 GCA_003646705.1 Deltaproteobacteria bacterium
CCCAGATAGTCGTTGGAGCAGAGCAATACCACCTCTCTGCCCCCGATCTTCACCCTTCCCCCCATAGGGGACTCCAACCACCTGAGGGTCCGGAGGCGGCCAACCCCTTCAAGGGCCTCGAGTTCCCTTTCGAGGAAGTCCAGGTTACCCATCGGCCACTTCGAGCTCGAGGTCCTCTATCATCTGCAGATCGTCCCTGCAGTCCCTACCAGGGGTGGTGAGGTAGTTTCCGATCATCAGGCCATTGGCCCCGGCCATCAGCACCAAGGGGTGGAGGTCCCGCAGGCCGAAGGCCCTGCCGCCGCAGATCCGGATGTCCCGATCCGGCAGCAGGAACCGGAAGACCGCCACCGAGCGCAAAAGCTCCACGGGGGGCAAGGGCCTCTGGTCCCCGAGCCTGGTGCCGGGGATGGGGTGGAGGAAGTTGAGGGCCACGGAGTTCACCCCAAGCTCCCTCAGGGTGAGGGCCAGCTCCACCCGCTGCTGCCTCGACTCCCCCAGGCCGAAGATGCCTCCGGAGCAGACCTCAAGGCCCACCTCCTTGGCCGCTCGGAGGGTCTGGACGTCCTCCTCGTAGGGGTGGGTGGTGCAGACCTCGGCGAAGAAGGACCAGGCGGTCTCCAGGTTGTGATGGTAACAGTTGAGGCCGGCCTCCTTGAGGCGTTGGGCCTTCTCCGGAGTGAGGATGCCCAGGGAGGCACAGGAGATCAGGGAGGTCTCCTGCCGGATCATCGAGATGGCCTCCGCTATCCGGCCGACTTCGCGGTCCGAAGGGGTACGGCCGCTTATGACGATGGAGAAACGCCTGGCCCCCATCCCCTCGGCCTCCTTGGCCCTCTGGAGGATCTCCTCAGGGGCCATCAGGGGGTAGATCTCTATCTCGGCGCGGTGATGGACCGACTGGGCGCAGAAGGCACAGTCCTCGGGGCACCGGCCCGACTTGGCGTTCACGATGGCACAGAGCTTCACCCCTCGGCCGAAGAAGTGCCTCCTGACCTGCGTGGCCCCCCTGAGGAGGTCGATGAAGTCCTCCTCGAAGAGGCCGAGGGCCTCTTGCTGGCCGAGCTCCTTCCCCTCGAGGATCTCCCGGATCAATGCCTGAAGCCCCATGGCCTCTTCCCTTAACACTTGGGGCCCTCATTTGTCAACCCTATTTTTTTGGAGGTTTACCGATTGACGCAGCCGGGAGCCTCCCCTAAGATAGCCCGAAAGGACCGTTGAGGAGGGCGATATGGGGCGCTCGGAGGAGCTCTTCGAGGAGGCGAGGCGTTTCATCCCCGGAGGGGTCAACAGCCCGGTCAGGGCCTTCAAGGCCGTGGGGGGGATACCCCGTTTCATCGCCCGGGCCCAGGGGGCGCGGGTCTGGGACGTGGATGGAAGGGAGTACATAGATTATGTGGCCTCCTGGGGCCCCATGATCCTGGGGCACGCCTACCCGCGGGTGGTCCAGGCCGTAAGGGAGCGGACGGAGAGGGGGACCAGCTACGGTGCCCCTACGGCCCTTGAGGTGGAGCTGGCCAGGACGATAGTGGAGGCCCTCCCATCGGTGGAGATGGTCAGGATGGTCAATTCCGGCACCGAGGCGGTGATGTCGGCCATAAGGCTCGCCAGGGCCTTCACAGGCAGGGACAAGGTCCTGAAGTTCGAGGGCTGCTATCACGGCCACGCCGATGGACTGCTGGTCAAGGCCGGCTCCGGGGCCACCACCCTGGGGGTGCCGTTGAGCTCTGGGGTGCCAGCTTCCTACGCGGAGCTCACCCTGCTTGCCCCCTTTAACGACCTTGAGGCCGTGCAGAGGGTGATGGCGGAACATCGGGGGGAGGTGGCCTGTGTTATCGTGGAGCCCGTGGCCGGCAACATGGGCGTGGTCCTCCCTGAAGACGGCTTCCTCCAAGGGCTGCGGGAGATCTGCGACCAAGAGGATGTCCTCCTCATCTTCGATGAGGTGATAACCGGCTTCAGGGTGGGTTGGTCAGGGGCCCAGGGGCTCTACGGGGTGATGCCCGACCTCACCTGCCTGGGCAAGATCATCGGCGGGGGGCTCCCCGTGGGGGCCTTCGGCGGAAGACGCGAGATCATGGAGCTCTTGGCCCCCTCAGGCCCCGTCTATCAGGCGGGAACCCTCTCGGGGAACCCCTTGGCCTGCGCCGCGGGCCTTGAGACCTTGAGGATCTTAAGGGAGGAGGCCCCTTACGAGGAGCTCGAGGAAAGGACGAGCTACCTCTGCTCGGAGATCCACAAGGTGGCAGAGGAGGTGGGTGTCGAAGTTACGGTGAACCAGATAGGCTCCATGTTCACCGGCTTCTTCGCGGAAGGCCCCATAAGGGACTATGCCTCTGCCATGGGGAGCGACCTCGAACTCCACCGCCGCTTCTTCTGGGCGATGCTTCGAAGGGGCGTATACCTCCCCCCCTCCCAGTTCGAAGCCGCCTTCCTCTCCACGGCCCACGGCCCCGAGGAGATGGAGAGGACGCTCTCGGCGGTGAAGGAGGGGTTGAGGGAGATATCAGGGGGTCTTCGCTGAGGCTTGAAGGGTTCCCTTCAGCCCTCGAGGGTCCTGAGATGAGCTCATGTCCTGGTTTTCAGGGACGCAAACCGACTCCTGCGTCCTTTCAGGGGGTCAACTACAGTTGGCTCTGTCATCCGGACGAGCGCAAGTCCTGCGGGGCCTGCTGCGGGCTTTACAACTACCTGGACCACAGCCGTGAGGCCCTCGAAGGTCTGCTCGAGGCGCGCACGCTGCTGTTTCAGCGCTATCCGTTAACGCCTGAGGGCCTTGCGGCCTACAAGGAGGAGGCCAGGGGCCTCCATCACTCCCCTCCCCTATGTAACGAGATCGCCCGCTGTGAGTTCCTCGGTTTCGTGGACGATGAAAGGCGCAGGGTGGGGTGCCTGCTCCACCCCGCCCTTCACGGGGAGGACCTGCGGGAGCTCTCCCCCTACGGAAGGGACCTCTGCGCCGAGCACCTCTGCCCCAGCCACCAGTACCTCACGGAGGGGGAACGGCGTCTGGTGGCCGCTGTGCTTGACGACTGGTACCTCTACGGCTTGGTGATCACCGACTTGGATCTCGTGCGGGAGTCGCTCAAGCTCGTGGCAGACAGGGTGGGCTGCATGCCCTCACCGGAGGACCTACGGCGCGGAGCCTTCAAGCGGGCCCTGGCCGAGTTCTTCTCCCTGAAGGAGCACTGGCCCTTCCGGGATCGCCGTCCCCGCCTGGGAAAGTATTGGTTCAGCCGGGGGGAGTATCGTCTGGATCACCCCTTCGACGATCCCTGGGACCGGTTGCTCTGCAGCCTCGAGACCGATCCTTCCCAGTGGGGGCAGGCTATGGGGTTCTTGCAAAGGCGGATTGAGCGTGTCGTCGGGGCGTATCTGGGGGAAGATGACGGTTTGAGGCCCCTGGGTTAAAATCTCTCCGGGCTATGAAAGGTGGGCGAGAGGCAAGGGTCATCCATGAGGTGAGTCTCCTCACCGACGAGGACCTCTACCTCTTCAACGAGGGGAGCCACCTGCGGCTGTACGAGAAGCTCGGGGCCCATCCCCTCGAGGTCGAGGGCCTCAAGGGCGTCTACTTCGCGGTCTGGGCCCCCTCGGCCTCAGGGGTCTGGGTCTTCGGGGACTTCAACGGCTGGGACAAGGGGAGCCATCCCTTGAGGCCCCGCGGCAGCTCCGGCATCTGGGAGGGCTTCATCCCAGGGGTGGAGGTGGGGACCCGCTACAAGTACCACATCCTCTCCCACCACGCTGGCTATCGCGTCGACAAGGCCGACCCCTTCGCCTTCTTCAACGAGACCTCCCCGAGGACCGCCTCCGTGGTCTGGGACCTGAGCTACCGGTGGGGGGACGAGGAGTGGATGAGGGGACGGAGGTCGAGGAACGCCCTCGAGGCCCCCATCGCCATCTACGAGGTCCACCTCGGCTCCTGGCGGAGGAAGGACGGAGGTTTCCTCAACTACCGGGAGCTGGCCCAGCTCCTCGCCCAGTACCTGAAGGAGATGGGCTTCACCCACGTGGAGCTGCTGCCCGTGATGGAGCACCCCTTCTACGGCTCCTGGGGCTACCAGGTCACCGGCTACTTCGCCCCTACGAGTCGCTACGGGACCCCTCAGGACTTCATGTACATGGTGGATCACCTCCATCAGGAGGGCATAGGGGTGATCCTGGACTGGGTTCCGTCGCACTTCCCGCGGGACGAGCACGGATTGGGCTTCTTCGACGGCACACACCTCTACGAACATGCCGACCCACGCCGGGGGCTCCATCCGGACTGGGACAGCTTCATCTTCAACTACGGGCGCCACGAGGTGAGGAGCTTCCTTTTGTCGAGCGCCCTCTTCTGGCTGGAGCGCTATCACGTGGACGGCCTCAGGGTGGACGCGGTGGCATCGATGCTCTATCTCGACTTCTCCCGCCGCGACGGCGAGTGGCTCCCCAACGAGTACGGTGGGAGGGAGAACCTCGAGGCCATCGCCTTCCTCCGCAGGCTCAACGAGGAGGTCTACGGGCTTCATCCGGATGTGCAGACCATAGCAGAGGAGTCGACCGCCTGGCCCATGGTCACCAAGCCCACCTATGCGGGGGGATTGGGCTTCGGGATGAAGTGGGACATGGGCTGGATGCACGACACCCTGAGGTACTTCTCCGAGGACCCCGTATTTCGGAAATACCACCACGGCAGCCTCACCTTCAGGATGCTTTACGCCTTCACCGAGAACTTCGTCCTGCCGCTGTCCCACGACGAGGTGGTCCACGGGAAGGGGTCGCTACTGGAGAAGATGCCCGGTGACAGGTGGCAGAGGTTCGCCAACCTGAGGCTGCTCTTCGGCTACATGTACGCCCAGCCCGGCAAGAAGCTCCTCTTCATGGGCGGCGAGTTCGGCCAGCCCTTCGAATGGAACCACGAGGAGGGGCTCCCTTGGCACCTGCTGTCCGATCCCCTTCATCGAGGGGTCTCCCTCTGGGTGAGGGACCTGAACCGCCTCCTGCAGGAGGAGCCGGCGCTACACCGTCTGGACTTTTCGCCGGAGGGCTTTGAGTGGGTGGACGCGAGCGACTACGAGCAGAGCGTTCTGGCCTTCCTGAGGAGGGCCGAGGGGGAGG
>QMLK01000101.1 GCA_003646705.1 Deltaproteobacteria bacterium
ACCGATACCCCTGCCTTCCTGCCTCATGTAAAGGAGCACCCCCCGCCCCTCCTGGTCAATCATCCTCATGGCCTCGTGGAGCTGTTCCCCGCAGTCACATCTCAAGGACCCGAAGACGTCCCCGGTGAGGCACTGGGAGTGGACCCTCACCAGGACCGGCTCCCCTGTGGCTATGTTGCCCTTCACAAGGGCCAGGTGGTGCTGGGCATCGATCTCACTCTCATAGAGGATGGCCATGAACTCACCGCCGTACTGGGTGGGCAGGGTGGCGATGGCCACACGCTTCACCAACCGCTCCTTGGTCAGGCGATACTTGATCAGATCGGCGATGGTGGCGATCTTCAGGCCGTGCCTGCGGGCGAAGTGCTCCAGGTCCGGCATCCTCGCCATGGTGCCGTCCTCGTTCATGATCTCGCAGATCACAGCCGCAGGCTTAAGGCCAGCGAGCCTCGCCAGGTCCACGGAGGCCTCGGTGTGACCGGCCCTGACCAAGACGCCACCCCTGCGGGCCTTGAGTGGAAAGACATGGCCGGGTCTCACCAGGTCCTCAGGCCTGACGTCATCGGCTATGGCGGTCAGGATGGTCTTGGCTCGGTCAGCAGCGGATATCCCAGTGGTGATGCCATGGCGGGCATCTATGGAGACCGTGAAGGCGGTGCCGTGTAGGGCGTCGTTCTCGGACTCGGACACCATCATAGGGAGCTTCAGCCTCTCGACCCGCTCTTCGGTGAGGGCCAAGCAGATCAAGCCCCGTCCGTATTTGGCCATGAAGTTTATGGCCTCAGGGGTCACCTTCTCGGCAGCGATGCAAAGGTCCCCCTCGTTCTCGCGGTCCTCATCGTCCACCAGGATGACCATCCGGCCGGCCTTGAAGTCCTCTATGACCTCTTCGATCCTGCTCACCATCTCAGTCATCGCAGAAAGCCATGTTCGGCCAAGAAGGCCTCGTCGATCCTTCCCCCGGGGCGCCCCAGGAACTTCTCCACGTACTTGGCGAGGATGTCCGCTTCCAGGTTGACCCGATCCCCTCCCTTCAGGTGCGAAAGGGTGGTCCTCTGGGCGGTGTAGGGTATGATCATCACCTCGAACTCGTCCCCCCTCACAGCGTTGACCGTCAGGCTCACCCCGTCTACAGCCACCGATCCCTTCTCCACCAGGTACCTCACCACCCCTTCGGGCGCCCTTATGCGGAGCTTCATCGTCTCGGGCCCCCTCCGGACCTCCAGCACCTCTCCGGTGCCGTCCACATGGCCCGTGACGAAATGGCCTCCGAACCTACCCCCCACCTCCAGAGCCCTCTCCAAGTTGACCCGATCTCCCACCTTCAGGTCCCCAAGGGTAGAACACAACATTGTCTCCCTTGAGACCTCTACGAGGACCCGTCCCTCCTCTATCTCCGTTACGGTAAGACAGATACCGCTCACCGAGATACTATCACCCACCCCTATACCTGTCAACGCAACGGGTACAGAGATCCTGAGGCGGAGGACCTCCCCCCTCCTCTCCAGCCCCACCACCTCTCCCACCCCTTCAACTATCCCCGTGAACACCCTTCCTCTCCTTGCGATCCAAGAGCTCCTTGAGCTCCTCCATGAATTGGTTTATGTCCTTAAACTGCCTGTAGACGGAGGCGAACCTGACATAGGCGACCTCGTCCAGCTCCTGCAACTCCTCCATCACCTTCTCGCCTATCTCGATGGACTTTATCTCCCCCCCGCCCCGTTCTTGGGCCCACGCCTCTATCCTGTCGACTATCTTCTCCAGTACATCGATGCTGATGGGCCGCTTCTCGCAGGCCTTCCTGAGGCCCACCAGGACCTTCTCCCGGCTGAAGGGCTCCCGGCGCCCGTCCCTTTTGACCACGTAGGGCAACTCCTCGGCCACCCTCTCGTACGTGGTAAAGCGACGGCCACAGCGGTTGCAGAGGCGCCGCCTGCGGATCTCGTAGCCCTCCTTGCTGACCCTGGAATCTATCACCCTGTCGTCGTCCTCTCCGCAAAAGGGGCACTTCATCTTGAGAACCTCTCCACCTTCACCTCTGACTCCTTGAGCATGTCCTCGGACAGGGGGTCCGGATAGCCCTCAAGGTAGACGACCCTCTCTATTCCCGCGTTTATGATCATCTTGGTGCAAATGATGCAGGGGTGATGGGTACAGTAGAGGGTGGCCCCCCTTATGCTCACCCCATGATA
This sequence comes from Deltaproteobacteria bacterium, assembly GCA_003646705.1. Lineage (GTDB taxonomy): Bacteria > Desulfobacterota > B13-G15 > B13-G15 > B13-G15 > B13-G15. Next base: position 2,193 of record QMLK01000101.1, read on the forward strand.
AGCGGCCTGAATTATGGCGTTCTGCTCGGCATGGAGCCCCCTGCAGAGCTCGTGCCGCTCCCCGGGGGGGACGCCCTCCTGTTCCCTCAGGCAGCCCACCTCCAGGCAATGGGGGAGCCTTGCAGGGGCGCCATTGTATCCCGTGGAGAGGATCCGTTTGTCCTTGACCAGGACAGCCCCCACCCGCCTCCTGAGGCAGGTGGAGCGGGTGGAGACCAGTCTGGCGATCTCCATAAAGTACTCGTCCCAGCTCGGCCTACTCATCCCCTTTGAGGCGGTGGCGATAGATGGGAAAGGCACGGCAGAGCTCTTCGGCGCGCCTGGCCACTTGGGCCTCCACCTTGGGGTTGGGATAGGAGTGGAGGACCTCCGCGATCATGGAGGCTATCAGCTCCATCTCCTCCTCCTTCATACCCCGGGTGGTGACCACAGGGGTGCCGAGCCTTATGCCACTGGTGAGGCTTGGACCCCTCTTGTCGAAAGGGATGACGTTCTTGTTGACGGTGATGCCTGCCCTCTCCAGGGCCTCCTCTGCCTCCTTCCCGGTGATGTCTTTGTCCGAGAGGTCGACGAGCAGCATGTGGTTGTCGGTCCCCCCCGAGACGACCCTGAAGCCGTGGCCCTGGAGGGCCTGGGCCAGCCTCTGGGCATTCCTCACCACCTGCCTCTGGTAGGCCCTGAACTCCTCCGTCATCGCCTCCTTGAAGCAGACCGCCTTAGCAGCAATCACGTGCATCAAGGGTCCTCCCTGGATGCCGGGGAAGACCGTCCGGTCTATCAGGTCGGCGTAATCGTTCTTGCACAGGATGAACCCTCCACGGGGCCCCCTCAGGGTCTTGTGGGTGGTAGAGGTGACGAAATGGCAGTGGGGGACTGGACTGGGGTGGACCTCCGCTGCCACGAGGCCCGCGATGTGGGCCATGTCGGCCATGAGGTAGGCCCCCACCTCATCGGCTATCTCGCGGAAACGGTCAAAGTCGATGACGCGAGGGTAGGAACTGGCTCCCGCCACAATCAACTTGGGGCGATGTTTTAGGGCAAGTCTCCTCAACTGCTCGTAGTCGAGTCTCTCGTCCTCTCGGGAGACCCCGTAGTGGACCACCCGATAGAGCTTGCCGGAGAAGTTGGCAGGGGCCCCATGGGTGAGGTGTCCCCCGTGGGCCAAGTCCATGGCCATGATGGTATCGCCAGGTTCGAGCACCGCGAAGTAGACCCCCATGTTGGCACTGGTGCCCGAGGAGGGCTGCACATTGGCGTGCTCCGCCCCGAAGAGTTCCTTAGCCCGCCTGATGGCAAGCCTCTCCACGACGTCTACGTACTGGCACCCCCCATAATACCTGTTGCCTGGATATCCCTCGGCGTATTTGTTGGTGAGGATGGCCCCTTGGGCCTCGAGGATGGCCTCGGTGGTGTAGTTCTCCGAAGCGATGAGGACCACCTTCCTCTCCTCCCTGAGGGTCTCCCGCTCGATGGCCTCGGCCACCTCCGGGTCCACTTCCCTCAGGGGGGCCCAAAACCTCCCCTTCATCGAAAGTTCTCCCGCTCGATGGCCTCGATCTTGGAGAGCCTTCGGGAATGCCTCCCCCCCTGGAAACGCGCCTCCAGCCACGCCTTGATCATGGCCTGGGCTAACCCCTCCCCTACCACCCGCCCCCCTAGGCAGAGGACGTTGGCGTTCAAGTGTTCCTTGGCCTGCCTTGCGGTGAAGACGTGATTGACCAGGGCAGCCCTTACGCCCGGGAACTTGTTGGCCACGATGGCCATCCCCACTCCGGTGCCACAGAGCAGCACCCCTGCCTCCACCTCCCCCTTGGAGACGCGCTCCGCCACCTGCTTGCCGAAATCGGGATAGTCCACCGAGGAGGCCTCGAAGGGACCGAGGTCCAGGACTTCGTAGCCCTCCTCCCTTAGGAAACGGACCATGGCCTCCTTCAATCCGAAGCCAGCGTGATCGGAGGCGATAGCGATTCGCATCTCATCCCTCGAACTTGCGGAAGACGAGGACGGCGTTGGTCCCCCCGAAGCCGAAGGCGTTGGAGAGCGCCACCTCGACCTTCTGCTCCCTGGCCACGTTGGGGACGTAGTCGAGGTCGCATCGAGGATCGGGGTTCTCGTAATTGATGGTGGGGGGTATCACCCCATCCCTTATGCTCAGCACTGAGAAGACCGCTTCGGTGCTGCCCGCCCCGCCGAGCAGATGGCCCGTCATCGACTTTGTGGAACTCACAGGGATCCGATAGGCCCTCTGGCCGAAGACCCTCTTTATGGCCATGGTCTCGGTGATGTCACCGAGCTCCGTGGCGGTGCCGTGGGCGTTGATGTAGTCCACATCGTCAGGGGAGATCCCGGCGTCCCTCAAGGCCATAAGCATGCAGCGGGCCGCCCCGTCACCATCGGGGTCGGGGGCCGCCAAATGGTAGGCATCGGAGTTGTAGCCATAACCTATGAGCTCGGCGTAGATCTTGGCCCCGCGGCGCTTCGCCCTTTCGAGCTCCTCGAGGATCATCACCGCACCGCCCTCCCCGATGACGAAGCCGTCCCGGTCGCGGTCGAAGGGCCTGGAGGCCTTCTCAGGCTCGTGATTGCGGGTGGAGAGGGCCTTCATGGCGTTGAAGCCGGCCACCGCCAAAGGGGTGATGGTGGCCTCCACCCCTCCGGCCAGCATCACGTCTGCATCCCCGTATTGGATGGCACGGAGGGCCGTCCCTATGCAATGGGCCCCCGTGGCACAGGCGGTGACCACGGAGAGGTTGGGGCCCTTCAGCTTGAAGGCGATCGATATCTGTCCAGGGGCCTCGTTGGCGATGATGGCGGGGATGAAGAAGGGGCTCACCCGCCTCGGTCCCCGCTCGCTCAAGACCTGGTAGGATCGCTCCAAGGTGGCAAGCCCCCCGAGGCCCGCCCCCACAC
>QMLK01000102.1 GCA_003646705.1 Deltaproteobacteria bacterium
GCCCCTCCGGAGGAACGCCCAAGGCTCCGTCCCCTGGGCCAAATCGGTGGGACCTACATCCTGGTGGAGGGGGAGGAGGGCCTGCTCATCGTGGACCAACACGCCGCCCACGAGCGGGTGCTCTACGAGAGACTACGGGGCGAAGAGGTCCCCTGCCAGAGGCTGCTCCTTCCCCAGGTGGTGGAGCTCAGCGAAGGGGAGGTGGAGACCCTGTTGGGACAGCGGGAGGTGCTCGGGCGCTGCGGCTTTGAGCTCGAGGCCTTCGGCCCAAGGACCCTGGCTGTGAAGGCCATCCCCACCCTGATCCGTGCCCACGAGGTAAAGCAGGTGCTCCAGGCCCTGGCCGGGGAGCTGGAGGAAGCCAGCGAGGACGGCCTGGAGAGGGCCAGGAAGTTGCTGGCCTGCCGGGGGGCGATAAAGGCCAACACCCCCTTGGGGGAGGAGGACATGAGGAGGCTGCTGGAGGAACTCGAGGCCACCCCCCACCCCAGGACCTGCCCCCACGGTAGGCCCACCGCCATAGAGATCACCCTCGAGGAACTCGCCAGGCGCTTCAAGAGGGAGTAGAGGATCGACCGAAGGGGCCTTGACAGGGGCAATTAGTTTTTGTATTTAAAGTTTAAACGCTAACCAAATGAAGTTTGAGGACTGCCTCTGCTTCCGGTTGGGGAAGGCGGTCCGGGCGATGGCGAGGCTCTACCGTCTCAGGATCGCCCGTCACGGCCTCACCCACACCCAATTCTTTCTCCTCATCGCCCTTTACGAAGGAGACGGCCTCTCGGTGGGCGAACTCGCCCAGAGGATAGCCGTGGACAAGCCCACCATGACGGGCCTGCTCGACAGGATGGAAAGAGACGGCTTCATCCGCAGGGAGAGGGACCCAGAGGACCGCAGGGCCTGGCGGGTCTACCTGACCGAGAAGGCCAAGGCCCTGAAAGGGGCACTGACCGAGATCTACGAGGAAGTGAACGGTCTCTTCCTCTCGGGCTTCACCGAGGAGGAACAGGGGGCCCTGGAGGGGATATTGGCCAAGATCGAGGCCATGGGGTCCCAAGGGGGCCCCCAAAGGAAGGAGGTGTAGCGATGAACGACGAGCAGATGTTGAGGAAGGCCCTGAGGTACAGGTGGCTGATCTTCTGGGTCCTGGCCATCGGCTACCTCTTCGTCTACTTCCATCGCGTCTCCTCGGCCGTGGTGGCCCCTGAGTTGGTCAAGGCCTTCGGCATAAGCGGGGCGGTGCTCGGCATCTTGGCCTCGGCCTACTTCTACCCCTATGCATGTATGCAGTTGCCCGTGGGGCTGCTGGCCGATTCCCTGGGGCCGCGGAAGACCGTGACCACCTTCCTGCTCATCGCCTGTTTCGGTGCCATCCTCTTCGGCCTCTCCCCCAACATAACGGTGGCCATCTTCGCCAGGGTGCTGGTGGGCCTCGGCGTGGCAGCCCTCTTCGTCCCCACCATGAAGATCCTCGCCGAGTGGTTCAGGGTGAAGGAGTTCGCCACCATGACGGGGATACTGATGGCCGTGGGGGGGATAGGCTGGCTCTCCGCCGCCACACCCCTGGCGCTTCTCACCACCTGGCTCGGCTGGAGGATGGCCTTCGTGTTGATAGGGGTGATCACCTTGGTCATAGCCGTCCTCACCTGGGCCTTCGTAAGGAACAGGCCCGAGGAGATGGGCTGGCCCAGGATCACCGAGACCACTGAGGCCGCCCAGGCGGGGGTGGGCCTCCTTGAAGGGATCGGGATCGTGCTCAGCCGGAGGCACTTCTGGCCCCTGGCCTTCTGGTTCTTCTTCTCCTACGGGACCGTGATAGGCTTCGGGGGGCTCTGGGGAGGCCCCTATCTCATGGAGATCTACGGCCTCAGCAAGCCCCAGGCCGGAAACGTCCTCATGATGATCGCCGTCGGGATGATCATCGGCAGCCCCCTGCTGGGTTGGCTCTCCGACAAGGTCTTCTCCGCCAGAAAGCCCGTGATGGTGGGAGGGGCCTTCATCTACTTCCTCTCCTGGCTGCCCTTGGCCTTGAAGCCAGGGGGCCTGAGCGTGGCGCTCCTCTACCTCCTGAGCTTCCTGATCGGGGTCTTCGGGAGCGCCATAGTGATCGTGGCCTTCACCGCCAACAAGGAGCTCTTCCCCAAGGAGATCGCCGGGACCTCCACGGGCCTGGTCAACATCTTCCCCTTCGCCGGTGGGGCGGTCTTCCCGCCGGTGATGGGCTACATCATGGACAAGGTCGGCAGGGTCGGAGGGGCCTATCCGGTGGAGGCCTACCAGCGGGCCTTCCTCTTCTGTCTGCTGGCCGCCCTGGCGGCCTTCCTCTCGGTCTGTTTCATGAAGGAGACCTTGAAGAGGGGTTGAGCTTGACCGAACGAGGGACGAAGGGAAAGGTCTTCTTCAGGAGGCTCGAGGAGCTCTTCAGACCTCGGTCCGTGGCCGTGGTGGGGGCCTCTGACGACTTCGGAAAGCTCGGCTATCACGTGATGAAGAGCCTCCTCGAAGGGGACTTCGGCGGGAGGGTCTACCCCGTGAACCCGAGGGCCAGGGAGATCTGGGGCCTCAGGGCCTACCCCTCCGTGGGGGAGCTCCCCGAAGGGGTGGACCTGGCAGTGGTGGCGATCCCTGCCCCCTTGGTCCCCGAGGTCATAGAGGCCTGTGGCAGAAAGGGCGTGAAGGGCGTGGTGCTGATAACGGCCGGCTTCAGGGAGGTGGAGGACCCCCGGGGGGAGGAGCTCCATCGGAAGGTGTCAGAGATCGCCTCCCGATGGGCCCTCCCGATCATCGGACCCAACACCTTCGGCTTCGTGAACCGCACCGTCGGGGTCAACGCCTCCTTCACCCCCGAGTTCTCCCTTATCAGGCCCGGGGGGATAGCCTTGGTGAGCCAGAGCGGGGGCTTCTGCCACCTGAGCGGGTTTATGGCCATCGAGGAGGGGGTGGGGCTGTCGAAGCTGGTGGGGATCGGCAACCGCCTAAACGTGGACTTCCCGGAGATGGTGCGCCTCCTGGCCCAGGACCCGGAGGCCCGCGTCATCGCCCTCTACATAGAGGGGATGGAGAGACCGCGGGAACTGGTGGAGGCCGCCCAAGAACTCCGGGGGCAGAAGCCCATCCTGGCCTACAAGGCGGGACGGTCCGAGAAGGGGGACAGCGCCAGCCGTTTCCACACCGGGGCCTTGGCCGGGGATTACCGGATCTGGCGCGGGGCCTTGCGCCAGGCGGGGATCCTCGAGGTCCAGAGCGCCGAGGAGCTGCTGGATGCGGCCAAGGCCCTGGAAGCCCTCCCGCCCCTGGAGGGGCCGAGGATTGCGGTCCTTTCGAGCCAGGCAGGGCCGGGGCTGATAGCCGCTGACAAGGTGGAGGCCGAAGGGCTGAGGCTCGCCCGCTTCTCGGCCTCCACCCAGAGGAGGATCGACGAACTCCTCCCCCCTCTGGCGATGAGGACTAACCCCGTCGACATGGGCCCCGCATGGTACAACCCGCGAGCCATCCTCGGGATCCTCGAGGCGGTGCTCGAGGACGAGGCCACCGACGGCGTGCTCTTCCTCAACATGTTCGCCTCGGCCAACCTGAAGCTCGCCACCGAGGTGAGGGACTACCTAAAGGGGAGGGAAACCCTCAGCAAACCCGTGATCGGCTGTTTCTCCGCCCCTCTCGGCCTCTGGGAGGAGGTCCAGGAGGTGGACCAGAGGAAGGGCTTCGTGATCCTCCCCACCCCGGAGCGGGCCGCCCGGGCCATGGGGGACCTCTGGTGTTGGCATCGGGTGAAAAGGAGATGGCCGAAGGGAGGCTGATCCTCGGGAAGGAGGCCCTCGATCTATTGAGGGCTTCGGGCCTCTCGGTCCTTCGGACGGAGGAGGCCCTGGACGAAGCTCAGGCGGTGGAGGCCGCCCGAGCCGTGGGCTATCCCGTGGCCCTGAAGCTCTCCCAGGCGGTCCACAAGACGGAGCTCGGAGGGGTGAGGGTGGGCCTGCGGTACGCCGAGGAGGTGAGGGGCGCCTTCAGGCAGTTGCGGAGGCTGCAGCCCACGGGTCCGCTGCTCCTGCAGGAGATGGGTCAGGGCTTGGAGGCCTTCGTGGGGGTCCTGACGGACCCCTCCTTCGGCCCGGTGCTGGCCTTTGGCCTCGGGGGGATCTTCGTCGAGGTCCTCGAGGACCTCTCCTTCCGCCTCATCCCCATAGGAAGGGAGGACGCCCGGGAGATGATCGAGGAACTGAGGGCCTATCCGGCCCTGAGCGGGGCGAGGGGACGAAGGGTAGACCTCGAAGCCCTCGAGGGGCTGTTGCTCGGTGTCTCGGACCTCGTCAAGGCACGGCCCCAGCTCTTGGAGATGGACCTAAACCCTGTCTTTCTCTCGGAGGACGGCTACAGGATCTGCGACGCCAGGATCATCCAGGCCCCTTGAGCCCTCCGAGGCGCCGGAGCAACTCCACGTCACCCCGCTGCCTCGCCAGGGCCTGGGCCTTTTGAAGGAGGACCTCGGCCTCCGCCCTCCGCCCCAGCCCCTTCAGCAAGAGGGCGCGGTAGTAGTAGGGATAGGGATCCTCGGGGTCAAGGGCGGTGGCCCGATCCAGCAGCTCGAAGACCTTATCCCCCTCCCCCTTCCTCCAGTAGAGCAGCGCGAGGTTCACCATGGCGGTGGCGTCCCCAGCCCGCCTGAAGAGCTCCTCGGCCTCGGCGAGGCGTCCCCGCTCCATCTCCAGGGCCCCCAGGGCGTTGAGGGCCGTCTCCTCCCGGGGGGATATCTCGAGGGCCCTCCGTAGATCCCGCTCGGCCTCCTGAAGTCTGCCCAGCCTCTTCAGCACCACCCCCCGATTGACCAGGGCCTCCAGGTTCCGCGGGTCCCTCCGGAGGATCAGGCTGTAGAGCCTCAGGGCCTCCTCCAGCTCCTGCCGCTCCACGGCCAGCCAGGCCTCCCTCAGAAGCTCCTCGATATCACGCCGAGGGGTCTTAGGCTCTGGGCCCCTGCTGGGGACGACCTTGGGCTCAGGGGGGACCCCTTCACCCCCGGCCTCTGAGGCCCTCGGTTGAGGGGGAACCTCCTTGGCCTCCTGAGGGGCTTGGGGCCTCTCCGGGGAGGGTTTCAC
>QMLK01000103.1 GCA_003646705.1 Deltaproteobacteria bacterium
TGGTGGATGACGTCTTCACCACTGGGGCGACCCTCTCAGAGGCCGCGAGGACCCTCTTGCGGGCAGGGGCATCAGAGGTCATGGCCCTCACCTTGGCGAGGAGCCTCCCATGAGGGGTCGTTTGCATCCTCCCCTTGAAGTGTGGTAATTCTTGAAGTCTCTCAAGGACAAAAAGGGGACCATGTCTCTGATCGAGGAGAAGAAGCGCTTGGTGGACAGGGGACGGTTGCCCCGTCACGTCGCCATCATCATGGATGGCAACGGTCGTTGGGCGGAACGCCAGAACCTCCACAGGATTGAGGGCCATAGGAAGGGACTGGAGGCGGTAAAGGAGGTGGTGGAGATATCGAAGGAACTGGGCATCGAGGTCCTCACCCTTTACGCCTTCTCCAAGGAGAACTGGCAACGGCCCAAGGAGGAGGTGGACCAACTCATGGAGCTGCTGCACGACTACCTCCTCTCAGAGAGGGATAGACTCCTCGAGGAAGGGATACGGCTCAACCCTATTGGGGATCTGGACGACCTGCCCCCTCGGGTCCGCGAGGCCCTGCTGGAGACGGCTCGCATGACCTCTGAGAACCGTGACCTCATCTTGAACCTGGCCTTGAGTTACAGCGGCAGGTGGGAGATCCTCAAAGGGGTGAAGAGGGCGATCGAGGAGGTCAGGGAGGGTAGGCTCAGGCTTCAGGACCTCACCCCGGAGGTCTTCTCGGGTTTCCTCTCCACCGCAGGGCTCCCCGACCCCGACCTCCTCATCAGGACCAGCGGGGAACAGAGGATCAGCAACTTCCTCCTGTGGCAGCTCGCCTATACCGAGCTGTACTTCACCGAGGTCCTCTGGCCCGAGTTCACCAAGGCCGATTTCCTGGACGCCATCCTCGACTACCAATCGAGGGAACGGCGCTTCGGCCTCACCAGCTCGCAACTCACCGGGAATCCCTCCGGGGGGGCGAGAAGTTGAAGAGGGTCCTCTCCGCCCTGTTCATAATCCCCCCCTTGCTGCTGTTCGTCCTGTTCGGCCCCCCATGGTCCCTCTCCTTGGTGGTCCTTGGGGTCAGCCTTCTGGCCCTGGGGGAGTTCTACCGCCTCACCTTGGGGGCAGGGGGGATGTGGCCCCTCCTCGGGGTCGTGCCGGTGGCCTTGGCCCATTGGGGGGACTTGGAGGGACTGGCCCTTTCCCCCCTCCTCGTGCTCTTCCTGATCTCCTTGCACCACCTCGTCTTCGGCCCGACCTCCCTGGATGGGCTCAGGCGCTCAGCCCTCCTCTTCCTCGGCACGATCTACGTCCCCTTCACCATGGCCCACCTCATCCTGCTGGTGCGACTGCCGGAGGGGATGAAGTGGCTCTTGCTGCTGGTGGCCTGTCTTTGGATCGGCGACACGGTCGCCCTCCTCGTGGGAAACCTCATGGGGAGGCGCCCCCTCGCCCCCAGGGTGAGCCCGAAGAAGACGGTGGAGGGGGCCCTGGGTTGTTTGGCAGGGGTGGGACTCACCCTCCTCCTCTTCAGGGCCCTCTACCTTCCCCATATGTCTCTGTCACTGGGGGTCCTCTTGGCCTTAGGCATCGGGGTGTTGGGCCAGCTCGGGGACCTCTCAGAGTCCCTGATAAAGAGGGCAGCAGGCGTGAAGGACTCCGGCTCCCTAATCCCTGGCCACGGCGGCATGCTCGACAGGCTCGACAGCTTCCTCTTCACCTCCCCTTTTGTCTACTATCTCCTGAGGATGGGCTGAAGTGAGGAAGTTGGCCGTCCTGGGCTCTACGGGTTCGATAGGCAGGGGGGTCCTGGAGGTGGTGGACCTCTTCAGGGACCGTTTCACCGTTGAGGCCCTTGCGGCGGGAGGCAACGTCGCCCTCCTTCAGAGGCAGATCGATCGCTTCTCCCCCAGGAAGGTCTCGGTGAGGTCCCGCAGGGAGGCCGAAAGGCTTAAGGCGGAGAGACCCCACTTGGAGGTCCTATGGGGGGAGGAAGGATTGGTGGCCCTTGCCTCCGCGGAGGAGGTAGACCTCGTGGTGATCGCCGTGGTGGGGGCCGTGGGGTTGAGACCGACGCTGGCAGCCCTCCAGGAGGGCAAACGCGTGGCCTTGGCCACCAAAGAGGTCATGGTGATGGCGGGGGAATGGGTCATGCGGAGGGCGGAGGAACGAGGGGTGGAGATAGTACCTGTGGACAGCGAACACAGCGCCCTCTTTCAAGCCCTCGGGGGCAAGAGGAAGGCCGAGGCCATAAGACGGCTCATCCTCACCGCTTCAGGGGGGCCCTTCTACCACCTCCCCGTCGAGGAGATGCAACGGGCAGGACCGGACCAAGCCCTGCGCCATCCGGTCTGGAAGATGGGCCCCAAGATCTCGGTCGACTCAGCTACCTTGATGAACAAGGGGCTCGAAGTGATCGAGGCCCGATGGCTCTTCGACCTCCCCCCGGAGAGGATCGAGGTCCTCATCCACCCCCAGGGGATAGTCCACGGGATGGTGGAGTTCGTGGACGGGTCCGTCATCGCCCAGATGAGCAGGCCCGACATGAAGATCCCCATCGCCTATGCCCTCTCTTACCCCGAGAGACTCCCCCTCCCCTATCCGGTGTTGGATCTGCACCGATCGGGCCCTTTGACCTTTCACCCCCCGGATCTGGAACGCTTCCCAGCCCTACGTTTGGCCCGTGAGGCCTTGGAGGCCGGAGGCACCATGCCAGCGGTGCTCAACGCTGCTGACGAGATAGCGGTGGAGGCCTTCCTGAAGGGCAGGATCCCCTTGGGGAAGGTGGTAGAGGTGGTGAGGAGGGTCCTGGAGAGGCACACCTGGAGGCCCCTCTCTGGGGTGGAGGAGGTCTTAGAGGCGGACCGCTGGGCAAGGGAGGAGGCCAGGAAGGTCCTGGAGGGGATCCGATGACCTCGATCTTGGCCTTTGCCTTCGTCTTAGGGGCCCTCATCCTGGTGCACGAGCTGGGCCACTTCATGGTGGCCAAGCTCTTCGGGGTCCGGGTCCTCACCTTCTCCTTCGGCTTCGGGCCGAGGTTGATCGGCCGCAGGTGGGGGGAGACCGAATACATCCTCTCCCTCCTCCCCTTGGGGGGGTATGTGAGGATGTTGGGCGAGGAGCCCACAGAGGAGGTGGCGAAGGAGGAGGAGAGGTGGTCCTTCGCCCTTAGGCCCCTCAGGCAGCGGGCCGCCATCGTGGCCGCTGGCCCCCTGTCCAACCTGCTGTTCGCCAGCCTCCTGTTCGCCTTCGTCTTCTGGCTGGGGGTTCCGAAGCTCCTGCCGGTCATCGGGGAGGTCATGGAGGACTTCCCCGCTGCTCAAGCAGGGCTCAAACCAGGGGACAGGGTCCTGGAGATCGAGGGAAGACAGGTACGGTACTGGGAGACGCTGCTTGAGGTCATCCCCAGGTGTCAGGGCAGAGAGCTCCACCTGCTGATCGAGCGAGGGGGCCGGCGCTTCGAGCTCAAGATCAGGCCCAAGGCCGTCAAGAGGAAGAACATCTTCGGGGAAGAGGTGGAGGTGTACCAGATAGGGGTAGTCCCCTCCGGCCAGGTGGGGATCGAACGCCATCGGCCCTTAGAGGCCTTCCTCAAGGGCCTTCGTCAGACTTACTGGGTCTCTAAGCTGGTGGTCCTCAGCGTGGTGAAGATCATCAGAGGGGTGATCTCCGCCAGGACCATCGGGGGCCCCATCATGATCGCCCAGATGGCGGGACAGGAAGCGGAGAAGGGCCTGCTGCGGCTCCTCTTCTTCACGGCGCTGCTGAGCGTAAACCTCGGCCTGCTGAACCTCTTCCCCATCCCCATCCTGGACGGAGGCCATCTCCTACTCATGGGTCTGGAAGGGGTCCTGAGGAGGCCCTTGGATACGAGGAAGCTGGAGGTGGTCCAGAAGGTCGGCTTGATCATCATCGTCTCCCTCATGGTCTTGGCCTTTTACAACGACATAACGCGGATCTGGAGGCCCAAATGAGGGTCCTGGGGATCGAGACCTCCACCGACGCCGGGGGGGTAGCCATCGTGGAGGATGGGACCCTGAGGGCGGAGTGGTCCCTAAACCTCCCCCGCAGCCATTCCCTGCGTCTGCTGCCGGCCCTCAAGGCCCTGCTGGAGGCCCTTGGCCTCGAGCCCCAGGCCCTGGACGGCATCGCCGTGGGGATCGGGCCCGGTTCCTTCACGGGGTTGAGGATAGGCCTGAGCGTAGCCAAGGGTCTGGCCATGGCCCTGGAGAGGCCACTGGCCGGCGTGCCATCCCTGGACGCCCTCGTCTTCGGCATCCCATCGAGGGGGCTTCCGGTCTACGCCCTCATCGATGCCAAGAGGGGGGAACTCTTCGGGGCCCTCTACCGAGGAGGACGGAGGGAGGGCCCCTTCGAGGTCCTCTCCCCAGCCTCGGTGATAGAGCGCATCCGCGGAGGGGAGTTCCTCCTGGTGGGCGAAGGGGTGCTGCTCTACAGGGAGGAGTTCGAGGGCCTCGAAGGGGTGGAGATAGCCCCCCCTCCCTGCCACCACCCCAGGGCCTCCGCCGTGGCCTTCCTGGGATGGAAAAGGCTCAGGGACGGCAAGGGGGATGACCTCAACTCCCTGGTCCCCCTCTACATCCGTCCCTCAGACGCCGAGCTCAAAGGACCCCGCCCCTGATCTATGAGGATGGCGTATTCGAAGCCGTCCACCAGGGCCCAAAAGGAAGCCTTGTTGATGTTCTCGGAGAAGGCGTGCACCTCCCAGACCCTCTCACCGTTGCTGAAGAGGATCCTCACCTCCACCCCCGCTGCGGTCCCAGCCCGAGGGTCGAAGATCCGAGAGGAGAAGTCAAGGAGCCTCACCCCCTGCAGGGAAGGAAAGAGGGGGGTCAAGGCCTTCTTCAAGACGTTGGCCAAGGCGTCCACGGGGCCGACACCGGTGGCGGCCTCGTGAAGTTCCCTATCCCTCGCCTTCAATAGGAGGGTCGCCTCGGGGTGCTCACCGTCGTCGATGAGGCGATAGTTGCCGATGATCTCAAAGGGCGGGGTATATCCCTCTAAGGATCGGAGGGCATTCAGATACTTAGTGGCGTCCTCCACA
>QMLK01000104.1 GCA_003646705.1 Deltaproteobacteria bacterium
CCTTGAGACAGCGGCCCAGTGCCTCTTGGCCGACGTTTACAGGGCCCAGGGCAAAGCCGAGGAGGCCGAAGCGGCCCTCGAGAGGTGTCAGCAGCGAGGCAAGGGCTGGATGGAAGCCTACGCGCTGTTGAAGAAGGCCCTCTACCAGGAATCCGAGGGGAAGAAGGAGGAGGCCTTGAAGACCTACCAACAGGTCTTACCGATGCTGCCGCCCGGCGAACTCAGCCTCTTTGTAAGGTTGAAGTTGCAGGAGTTACGTCAGGATTGACTCAACCACCCAAGAATTCTTCAAAGCTCTTCGTCTTGTAGGCTCCGCTGGAGATGTACTCGAGGATCTTCGCGAACTCCTGGGGAGGACGGTAGCCTGTGACAGGGCCGATCAGGTCGCCCTCAGGGGAGTAAAACCAGATGGTGGGGAAGACGAAGACCCTGAAGCGGAGAAGAAGGTCCCTGTGTCCTTCAGCCTCCACCTTCACCAGCACGAAGGCCTCCCTGAGGAGGGAGAGGACCTTGGGGTCCTTGAGGGTCACCTCCTCCATGTAGTAGCAGAACCTACAGCCCCGTTGGGTGAAGAGGAGCATGGCTGGGAGCCCCCTCTGCTTGGCTTGCTCCATGGCCTGGGGATAGGAGACCCAAGGGATTGCGGAGGCCTCTTCTGCAGGCCTCTCACCGCAGGCCACCAGGAAGAGGGAGATCGCTAAGACGAGAAGGAGCCTCATAGCCCTGCACCTTTGAAGATCAACCACCCCCCCATCACCAGCAGGATCAAGCCACTTGCAGCGTTGACCCAGCGGAGCCCCCGCTTCAAAGACGAGAACAGGGCGATAAAACGGTTCCAGCAGAGGGAGATGAGGAGGAACGGGACCGCCAAACCCATCGAGTAAACGCCTAAGAGGACCAGGCCCCGCTTGGGGTCCTGGCCTGCCATAGCATAGGTGAGGATGGAACCGAGGATGGGCCCCACGCATGGGGACCAGCCGAAGGCGAAGGCCGCCCCTACGAGGAAGGGGCCGATGAGGGGCAGACGGATCTCCCCTGGGTGCCACTTCCTCTCCCTGAGGAGGACGGGCAGGAAGCGCAGCCCCAACAGATGCAGGGCCAACACCATCACCACAACCCCCCCGATCACCTGCAGCGGGGCTCGCCACCTGATCAGGAGATGGCCGAAGCTCCCGAAGGAGGCCCCGAGGGCCATGAAGACGGCCGAGAAGCCCAAGACGAAGAAGAGGGCCGCCAGAAAGACCCTCCTGCCCGCCGCCCCCAACTCCTTCACCGAGACACCCGAAAGGACCGAGAAGTAGACCGGGAGCAGCGGGAAAATACACGGGGAGAAAAAACTGCCCACCCCGGCCAGGAAGGCGACGGCGAGGGAGACCTCCATCAAAGGGCCTTCTCTATCAAGTCCTCTATGTTCTCCTTGGGGACGGCCCCCACCACCTTGTCCACCACCTGGCCGTCCTTGAAGAGGATCAAGGTCGGGATGCTCCTTATCCCGAAACGGCCCGCTGTGACGGGGTTCTCATCCACGTTCAGCTTGCCGAACTTGCAACGACCCTTGTATTCCTCGGCCAGCTTCTCGATGACAGGGGCCACCATGAGGCATGGACTGCACCAGGGGGCCCAAAAGTCCACCAACACGGGGATCTCCGACTGTCCTACCTCGGCGTCGAAGTTATCGTCGTTGAGGACCACTATCCCTTCCATGGACACCTCCTTAAAGGCTATTTCAAAGGGCTTCGGGTCGACCTCCAGTCGACTCCCTCAGCCTCACGTGAAAAAGCTACGGGAAGCACCGCAGGAACCCCCCAGGCTGCAAGCCGAGAGCAACCTCTCTACCTCCTCGCTGCCACAGCGGGGACACCTCACCCGCTCCTCCTCCTTGCTGCGGAGCTGCAACACCTCAAAGACCTCATCACAGCGCTTGCAGCGGTACTCATACAAGGGCATCGGCCGTCACCTCCTTTCCCTTCCTCTTCTTTAGTCTCTGCCTCTCCTCGGTGAGGAACCATATGGCGCATTTCTCCCTGTTGTCACAATACTCCTCCGGGCGGGGACATTCCGCCTCTTCATATGACATCTCCCTGCCGAACTTCTTGCACCTAAGGAGTCCCTTTGCCATCCTCTCCCTCGACCCGATCCTCGAGCCGACAGCTCTGAGACAGTCAAGTGGGCACCCCGAGACGGGGCAATAGGTATTTGTTGACCACAAACCACAAGGCTAAAAAGGCCAAAAGGATCAGTAAACCCCTCATCTCCTCTCCCCCTTGAGGGCCTCCAAGACCCCCTTCACCCTTGGATCACTCACAAAATACCGCACCATGTTCCCCTGCCTTTCACAAGCCACCAACCCCTTGCTCCGCAGTATGGCCAGGTGCTGAGAAACGGTAGCCTGGGGCAGCTCAAGGCAACCCCAGATGTTCTTCACACAGGCCTCCTCGTTGAGCAGCAGCTCCAAGATCCTCAACCGGATGGGGTGACCCATGGTCTTCAGGAGCTCAGCGATTTCCTCTTCCCAGTTCATCGGTTAATTAGAATATATTGATTATTTTGCCTTTGTCAAGTATTCGACCACCGCTGCAGCCAGAAGGGGGAACATGATCTCGTGGTGGCCCACCAAGCTGTAGCCCCTGCCGCCCTCGGCCGCCGGCCTCTCGAGCACGTTCCTGAGGGGGCGGTAGTGGACCGAAAAGTCCATGTTGACGGTCAGGAAATCCTTCACGTCGTGCCCGAGGTTCCTGGCCAGGTTCAGGGCCTTGAGGAAGACCTCAGGCAGGATGACCGCGGAGCCGAGGTTTATGTACACGCCCCCCCTAAGTTCTGCCACCTGGGCTGCGAAGAGGAGAAAGTCCCTGTGGGTCATCTCCCCGGTGATGGCCCCGTCGGTGGAGGGGTGCATGTGGATAACGTCCGTCCCGATGGCTATGTGGACCGAAAGGGGCACCCCGAGGCGGTGACCCGCGCCGAAGAGGCTTAGGTCCCGGTGGGGCAAGCCCTCCTCCCAGATGGCCTCGCCCAAGGCCTCCCCAGCCCCCTTCCCCAGGCGGTATCCCCTCTTCAGGGCCGCGTTGATGAAGGTGGCCGTCTCGGAGGCCATGCCGAAGGTGCCATCCCTCAGCCCTTCCCCCACCTCCTCGGAGGTCCTCCCGATTAGGGCGATCTCCACGTCGTGGACCATACAGGCGCCGTTGAAGGCCACCCCTGAGAGGACACCCCGTTCCATCAGGTCGATGACGATGGGGTTGAGGCCCACCTTTATGGGATGGGCCCCCATCCCCAGCAGTACCCTTCTGCCGGCCCTCGCCGCCTCGGCGATCCCTCGGGCCACCTCCAGGAGGTCCTTTGCCGCCAAGATCCTCGGCAAGGAGGAAAAGAGATCCTGGAGGGAGGCCCCTGGCGGAAGGGGGGTTCCGAAGTCCTCGATGGAGACCTTCCTGTGGGCTCCTTCAAGCCTTACGGTCCGCACCCCAGTGGGGTCGAGCCTCTTCTCAGAAGAGCTCATCTTCGGCCAGCTCGCACAGGATGTGGGCCAAGGTGATATGGACCTCCTGGATCCGTGGCGTCTCCTCGGAGGGAACCACCAGGCAGAGTTCGGCCACCTCCTTCACCTGGCCGCCGTCCCCACCGGAGAAGGCCAGGGTCCGGAGGCCCCTCTGCTTGGCCACCTGGAGGGCCTTGACCACGTTGGGCGACCTGCCGCTGGTGGTCATCCCCCAGGCGAGGTCCCCGGCCTCTCCCAGGGCCTCTATCTGGCGGGCGAAGACCAGAGAGAAATCGTAATCGTTGGCCACACTGGTCAGGACCGACGTATCTGTGGTGAGGGCCAAGGCAGGGAGCCCCTTTCGGTCCTTCCGGAAGCGGTTGACCAGCTCTGCGGCTATGTGCTGGGCTTGGGCAGCACTGCCCCCGTTTCCGAAGATCAGGACCTTCCCCCCTCCCCTCAACGTCCCCACGAGGAGGCGGGCGGCCTCGAGGACCCCTTCGAGCTCCCCCTCGAAGAACCTCCTCTTGACCTCGATCGCCTCCCTGGCGACCTCTAACACCCTCTCGCGCAAGTCCATAAAAGTCCTCCTACGGCGCCTTGCGCCCTCCCTCCTCAACCCCCATAGCTGCTGAGTCCCTCGAGGAAGCGGAGGACGTTCTGACCGAGGTCGGGCAGGTAATATCCGCCCTCGAGCAGGGCGAAGACCCTCCCTGGGCAGACCTCCCTGACTCGCCTGGAGACCATCTCCCCGATGGCCCTGAAGTCCTCGCCCTCCAAGGTCCCCCCCCAATCGAGGCGATAGCGGTCAAAGCCAGCAGAAAGGGCCACCAGGTCATAGGGGAAGGATCCCTCCAGGGCCTCCTCGACCCCCTCGAGGAAACGCCCCCGATCCTCCTCCTGGACGTTCACCACCACGACGTCCTCCCTCCCCGAGAAGAAGTTGGCAGTGCCGTCGCCGTAATGGAGATCTATGTCGATGACGAGGACCCTCTCCGCCTTGCCCCTCCTGATGAGCCGTTCCACAGCGATGGCCATGTTGTTGAAGAAGCAAAAGCCCCAATGGTGGTCGGGACTCGCATGATGCCCAGGAGGCCTTATCAGGCCGAAGGCCATCTCTCCACCCGCTGCAAGTTCTGCGGCCTTTATGGCTCCCCCCGCTGCCAAGAGGGCCACCTGGTAGAGATCAGCCGTGGCCTTCACCTCCTCCAGGAGCCTCCGGGTGTGCACCAGCAGCACATCCTCCTCCCGGGCGGGCTCTGGCTCCAGGAAGGGAAACCTCCCCTCCAGTTCCCTCCTGATCACCTCCACCCTTTCCGGGCTCTCCACCGAGGCGGTGGGATAATCGGTGGCGTAGAGGGGATGATAGACGACCTTCACGGCTTGATTTTACCCGCCGTCCCCCTTCGAGGCAAGGGAGGATCGGCCCTCTCCTTGAAAAAAGGTCCTCCATCCCCTACCCTAAAGGGGATGGCTGAGGGCAAGGGGATAGAGAGGCTCATGGAGATAATGGCAAGGCTCCGGGGAGAAGGAGGATGCCCCTGGGATAG
>QMLK01000105.1 GCA_003646705.1 Deltaproteobacteria bacterium
GCCAAGGTGGCCTTCCCCTTCACCAGCGTCATCCTGGTCCTGGTGGGGGTACCCCTGGCCCTTTGGACCTCCAGGAGGAGGGAGGGGGGGATCCCCCTCGGGATCGCCTTGAGCGTGGCGGTGGGGATGCTCTACTGGGTGGCCTTCGCGGTGAGCGTGGCCGCAGGTCAAGGGGGGCTGTTGCCCCCGTGGCTTTCGGCCTGGGTGGCCAACCTCTTCTTCGCCGCCGTGGGCCTATACCTTCTGGAGGCTCTACCCTATTAGAGAGGAGGGAGAGATGGCAGTGATGGAGATATCGGTTATCCCCTTGGGCACGTCCTCAACGAGCGTAAGCCCCTTTGTGGCCGACTGTGTGAAGGTACTGGAGGAGGAGGGGCTGAAGTACGAGGTCACCCCCATGGGCACGCAGGTGGAGGGGAACCTGGAGGCCCTCTTCGAGGTGGCCCGCAAGATGCACGAGGCCCCCTTCCAAAGGGGGGCCCTCAGGGTGGTCACCACGCTGAAGATCGACGACCGAAGGGACAAACCCCTCAGCCTCGAGGGCAAAAGGACCGCCGTCCTGGAGAAACTCACTCAGAGGAGGGGCTGAGGACCACCAGGGTGTAGGCCTGAAGGTCGATATACCTCCTGGCCACCTCCGCCACCTGCCGGGCGGTGACCGCCTCGATGCGACGGGGGTAGATCTCGAAGAAGCCCCCTCCAAGCCCGTAGAGCTCGTTCAAGGCCACGGTGCTCGAGAGGGAAAGGACCCCTTGAAGGCCCAATTGGTAGTTGCCGATGAGGTACCGCTTGGCCTCCTCCACCTCCCTTTCCGTGACCCCCCTCTCCAGGACCTCCCTCAAGAGCCCCTTGATCCCCTCTGTCGCCTTGGCGACCTTCTCCGGGCTCGTCGCCACGTAGGCCCCGAGGTAGCCGGGGTCGAGGTCGCACCTGACGAAGAAGAAGACCTCATACCCCAGGGCCATCTCGTCCCTGAGCCTCCTGAAGAAACGCCCCCCTTGTCTGCCGAGCACCGCCCCGAGGACCTCCAGCGGGAAGCGGTCCTCATCCCTGATGCTCGCCCCGAGGAACCCCAGGACCAGGTGGGCCTGTTCCCCTTTGCCGTAGGTGATCCTCTTCTCCCTGGGGGCCTTTGGCCTCTGCTCTTTGGGGACGGAGGGAGGAGGGACTCCCTTGCCGCTGAAGGGGCCAAAGGCCCTCTGCACCTCCTTACGGACCTCCTCCCATTCGAGGTCGCCCACTACGGCCAGGACCATCCTAGGGGGGACGGCATAGGCCTTCCAATAACGGAGCAGGTCCTCCCTGGAGATCCCCTCGATGGTCTCCTCAGTTCCCAAGGGGTTCAGACGGTAGGGATGTCGGCGGAAGAGGAAAGAGCGAAAGGCCTGAAAGGCCCGCCAAGAAAGGTCGTCCCGCTGTCGCCGCAGGGCGGCGAGCTGTTCCGCCTTGGCCTTGTCGAGCTCCTCAAGGGGAAAGGCCGGGTCCATGACCAGCTCTGCCACCAACTCCAGCAGCCTGGAGAAGTCGCGGCTCAGCCCCTCTGCCTCTATCCCGAAGCTGTTCCTGCCGGCGAAGGCGCTGAGGCGTGCCCCCAGGGCGTCCACCTCCTCGGCGATCTCCAGGGCCGTCCTCGAGCCGGTCCCTCGGGTCAGGACCTTGGAGAGCAGCTGGGTGAGGCCCGCCTTGCCTTCCTCCTCATAGCGGAGCCCCCCCTCGAAGGCCACCGTGATCCCCACCAGGGGCAAGGAGGGGTCCCTTAGGAAGAGCAGCGTCGCACCGTTGGGAAGCCTACAACGTCTGAGCCCTCCCTCCTCCCCCAACCGGGCGGCGTACCGCAAGAGCTCCTCCTCCGAGGGCCCTTCTCCCCCTGGTACCATTAGGCCAAGGGTCAGCCCCTCTCGGCGGAAGTACCTCCGGGCCACGCCCCTCACCTCATCGGGGGTCACCCCCTTTAGGCCCTTCAGGTATTCGGCCACCTTCCGGGCGTCCCCGAGGATGGTCTCGAAGTAGCCCAGGGTTTCCGCCTCCCCCTGGACCGTCTCCCGGTCGTAGAGGAAGGAGGTCTCAAGGCCCTTCTTGGCCCTGGCGAGCTCTTCGGGATCGACCCCCTTCCTGGCGACGAGCCTGAGCTCCTCGAGGAGGCCATCGAGGGCCTCTCGGACCTTCCCCGGCACCGGCGAGGCCCCCACCACGAAGAGCCCTGGGTCCCGGGAGAGGAAGGCGTAGGAGTACACAGAGGTGACCAGGGCCCTCTCCTCTTTGAGCCTCCTCACCAACCTGGAGGACCTGCCCGAGGTGAGCACTGCGCTCAGGACCTCCAGGGGATAGAAATCCGGGCTCTTCACATCGGGGATGTGGAAGGCGAGGTCCACGTAGTACTCCCGTGAGGCCCCCCTCTCCAAGAGGGCGCGGGGGGACCTCTGGAAGGGCTCCCTCGGCCTCACCCTGCGCGGGGCCCTCCCCCGAAGAGGGCCAAAGAGCCTCTCTATCTCGGCCTGAACCTCGGAGGAGGAGAGGTCCCCCACAGCCACCACCACCATGTTATCTGGGACATACCAGCGGCGCCAGAAGGAGAGGAGGTCCTGCCTCTTGAAGGAGCTCACCGTCTTCCGGTACCCGATCACCGGCCTGCCGTAGGGATGCACACTGAAGGCCCGACGCCATAGCCTCTTGTGAAACCTACGGCGGGGCTGATCCTCCCCCATGCTGATCTCCTCCAGGACCACCTCCTTCTCCTTGGCCAGCTCTGAGGGGTCAAAGCGCGGGTGAAGCACTGCATCGGCCAAGGCCCTCAAGGCCTCGAGATGGTGGCTCCGGGAGACAGCCAGGTGAAAGACCGTGTACTCGTAGGAGGTGAAGGCGTTGACCCTCCCCCCAAGCCCCTCCACCAGCCTGGCCACCCCTTGGGGGTAGGCCTGGGTGGGCTTGAAGATCATGTGCTCGATCAGGTGGGCGACCCCAGCCTCTCCCTCGGATTCGTCGGCGCTGCCCGATCCCACCCATACCTGATAGGCCACCACGGGCCTGGAATGGTCCTCCACCAGGACGACCCTCAGCCCGTTCTCGAGGACCAGGCGATGGACCCCCTCGGCCCCCACCCTAAGGGGTAGGAGCAACAGGAGGGGAACCAGCCAGAGGAGGACCTTCACCTTCACGATGCTACGAGATAACACATCGATGCCCTCGATCC
Organism: Deltaproteobacteria bacterium; assembly: GCA_003646705.1. GTDB lineage: Bacteria > Desulfobacterota > B13-G15 > B13-G15 > B13-G15 > B13-G15. The sequence continues at coordinate 3,191 of QMLK01000105.1, forward strand.
AAGCCCCCAACTCAACCTTTCCCTTCTTCTTGCCGAAGAGGTGAAAAAATGGAAGCGTTGAAGCGATCCGAAGGCAAGCGGTTCTTCCCCCTGAGCATCGACCTCCTCATCCCGAGGAGCCCCTTCGAGGCCGACATCTATTTCAAGATCGGTGACGAAATGGTCCTCTTCCGCAAGAGGGGCCTCCCCCTCAGCCGGAGGCGGATAAACATCTGGAGGGAGATGGGGGTCAAGAGGATCTACTTGGACACGGATGACTATCGGGCCTACCTCGAGTACCTGCGGGGACGCCTCTCCACCGTCATGGGGGACGAACACCGTCCCTCGGAGGAGAAGGCGCGCTTCCTCTACTCCCTGGTCGGCTCCTTCGTGGAGGAGATGCTCGTCAACCCGGAGGACGAGACCATAGAGAAGGGCCAAGCCTTCGTCAAGGAGGCCATAAGCTACCTCCAAAAGGGGCCGCGACTGGGCAAGAAGATCATAAAGATGATGTCCCACGATTTCGCCACCTACATCCACCTGAACAACGTCTTCTTCCTGGCCACCACCTTCTCCATCCACCAAAAGCTGCCCCCCAAGGAGGTGGAGAAGATCGGCCTGGCCTCCATCTTCCACGACATAGGCAAGGAGCGGATAGACCCCAAGATCCTCCAGAAGCCGAGCAGGCTCGACCCCGGGGAGTGGAAGGAGATGAAGAAACATCCCCTTTACAGCGGGGAATCCTTGAAACGGGCCCACCTCACCGATGAGGAAATCCTCAGGATCGTGGAGGAACATCACGAGGCTGCAGATGGCAGCGGTTACCCCAAGGGGCTGAAGGAGGAGGAGATCCATCCCTACTCCCGCCTCGTGCAGATCTGCGACATCTTCGAGGCCCTGTGCGGAGTACGACCCTATCGACGGCCCTTCACCCCCTACGAAGCCCTGAAGCTGATGAAGACGGAGATGAGGCGAAAGGTGGATTGGGACCTTTACAAGGAATTCGTGAGGTTCCTGGGCCCCGACTACTACAGCAAGCTGCTTAAGCGTCGGTAGCCCTTCCGAGGCGACCCTCCGACGTCATCCGGTGGTAATGTCTCAGGACACGTCGGACGTAGGTGCGCGGCAGGGGCTTCCCCGCCTTGAGCCGACGGGCCACGTAGGTGGGTCCGTAGTTGTAGGCCACCAAGGCCACCTCCAGATCCCCAAATCGGAGTAACAACCTCGACAGATAGAAGAGCCCGAGCTTGACGTTCAACTCGGGATCGAAGACCCTCCCCGCCTCAAGGGGAATCCCCATCTCCCTGGCCATGGCCTTCGCCACAAAGGGCCTCAATTGCATCAATCCCACAGCCCCCTTGGGGCTGACGGCACGGTGGCGAAAGGAGCTCTCCACCACGATTATGGCCAGGACCAACTCCGGAGGGCAATCATACCGTTGGGCCTCCCGAACGATGACCCTAGCCAACTCCCTCTCCTCCTCAGGGCTCAAGCCCGTGTGGAAGTTCTGGATGAAGCGGTGGATCTCCTCCTCCTTCGAAATCGTCACCTCGAGGGTCTCAGGTCCCGTGAGCCCCTTCTGGGCATGAGGCTGAGGAGGACCTCCATACCGATCCCGCCCCGCAGCAAAGATCAAACAGATCAAGATCGTCAACACCAAGCTCTTGGCCTTCATCTCGGACTCCGAAGATTAAAAAGTTTTAAAATAATAGCACCTTTTCTTCACAAAGCCAAGTCGTAGGGAAAATTCTTTCGGCAAGAGGGGGCGTTGACTTTAGGGGGAAGAGAGGGCATAAATCTCTGTGATGGAGGACATCTACCGAGAGGCCCTGAGGCTTATTGAGGAGGGAAA
>QMLK01000106.1 GCA_003646705.1 Deltaproteobacteria bacterium
TCAACTCCTCGTGGATGCGCCGTAGCTCCATCCTCAGGTACTTAGCGGTCTTGAGGTCGAGGGAACTCAAGGGCTCATCCAGCAGCAGGACCCTCGGAAAGGGGGCCAAGGCTCGGGCGAGGGCCACTCGTTGTTTCTCCCCTCCGCTCAGGGAACGCGGGTCCCGATGAAGGAGGTGGGAGATCCCCGTCAGGTGGGCCAAGGCCTTAACGCGGCGCTCTATCTCGGGCTCTGGGTGTCCCCTTCGCCTGAGCCCGAAGGCGATGTTCTCGAATACGTTCAGAAAGGGGAAGAGGACGTAATCCTGGGGCACGTAGCCCACCTGCCGTTGCTCCGGGGGAAGGCCTGTGACGTCTCTGCCGTCTATCCAGATCTCTCCTCCCTTGATCCGGTGAAGCCCTGCGATACACTCGAGCAAGACCGTCTTTCCAGCCCCTGATGGCCCCAAGACGACGAAGTACTCGCCGGAATTGAGCGACAAATTCACGCCTTTCAAGGAGAAGGCCCCCAACTTCAACGAAAGGTCCCTTATCCTGATCATATCCGATAGATCCTCCCGGTCACCCTCCTTACAGCGATCAGGGCGCTTACGGCCATCGCGATGAGGATCAAGGTCACCGCCACGGCCTTGCCCACATCGGCGCTGGCCAGACTGAGGTATATGGCGATGGGCAAGGTCTCAGTCCTCATCGTGGTCGCCCCCGCCAGCGTCACGGTGGCCCCGAACTCCCCTACCGCCCGGGCCCAAGTCAGCACGAAGGCGGCGATCAGGCCATTCCTGGCCAGCGGTAGGGTGACCTTGAAGAAGACCTCCAGCTTGCTGCAGCCCAGGGTCCTGGCGACCCGCTCATATCTGGGGTCGATGTCGTCGAAGGTGGACTTGAGTAGACGGGTGGCCAGGGCGCTGACCACTGTGAATTGAGCCAGGACTATCCCGGGCTTGGCGAAGACGACCTTCAAGACCCGGGCATCTATGAGGCCTCCCACAGGGGTGCTGAAGAAGATCAACAGGGCCGTACCCAGGGCGATGGGGGAGATGACGATGGGCAGATCGAGCAGGCTGTCCACTATTCCCTTTCCCGGGAAGCGGCCCTTTGAGATGGCGTAGGCCGCCGGGATGGCCACCGCCAGGGAGAGGATGGTGGCCAAGGTGGCGGTGACGAGGCTAAGCCTTATGGCGAAGAGGACCTCCTCAGAGAGGAGGGCCCGGAGGAGGGTGCGCCCATCCACATAGGCGAGCATGGATACGACGAGCCCCACGAAGAACAGGGCTAGGAGGCCCAAGGCGCTTGCTGTGGCCCATATAAAGGCCCTCTCACCAGCGGTGCCCCTCAAAGGCCCACCCATGGGTTCTACCTGCCCCTCAGTTTGTAATAGGCGACAGGGAGTCTATACTCCCCTCTGATCTTGGCCTGGGGGGCGAATCTGCGTGCCTCGGCCTCGGTGGCAAGATAACCCCATCTGGCGAAGATCCTGCGACCCTCAGAGGAGACGAGAAAGTCCAGGAATCGCTGGGCGCTGTCCCTGTGTTTGCAGAAGACTGATATCGCCCCAGGTACGTAGGCGATCCGAGGGATCTGTTCTGGCCTGAGGTACACCGCCTCTATGGCTCGAGGGTGCCATTTGGAGAAGACGCGCCAGCCGATTACGGCGTCAACGGCCCCGAGGACTACAAGGGCTGCAGTCTTGGAACAGCTCTCGGCGTAGGTGACGATGTTCCCGGCCACCTTCTCCAGAAGCCCGTTGTATTGGAGCAGCTCGATGGCGTAAAGCCCCACACACACCGCCTCCGGATTCCCTATCCCGACCCTGATCCCCGGTCTGGCCAAGTCAGCGAGGGACTCGATATCTTTGGGGTTCCCACGCTGCACCAAGATAGCCGGGATCAGATAAGCAAGTATCCTTTCCGTCTCCCCATGGACGAGGCCTTCCTCTTTGGCCTTCTCCATGTAATCGAGGGTACCGGGGATGAAGAGGTCCCCGGTCTTGGAGAGCTTCATCTGGGAGAGCACCGTCCCTGACCCGCCGAAGTTGAGGTAGACCTTCGTCCCCGTCTCCCCCTCGAAGGCCCTGGCCGCCTCCTCCATGGCCGGTTTGGTGGCAGCGCCACAGAAGGCCGTTATCGTCTCGGCCCCTACCCTACCCCATCCACCGAGAGGCCCTACCATCAAGAGCCCCATCAACAGTCCCAGGACCGGCCTCCTCATGCGAACCTCCTCTTAAATCAGGCCGCCTTCGGCTCTATCTGCGTGAAGATGCCCGGGTCCTCCACTCGAACCTCCACTAAATCGCCCCTGTGGCGCTTGATCACGGTCCTGCCACCGTGGTTGCCCCTGACCCTGAGCAGCTCCGGGATCAGCGAGACGTCGAAGACCACCGGATGCCCCCTCCGTTGACCGCAAACCGGGGCGACGATGGCCCTCCGTTTCTCCCTGTACACGGAGAGCAGATGCCTCACGGTCTCAGGGGAGACGAAGGGGAGGTTGCCCAAGGAGATGACCACCGCCGAGGCCTCCGGACTGACTATCTGGAGCCCACATCTCAGGGATCTGCTCAGGCCCTTTGAATAGTCGTGGTTTATGACCACCTTTACGTCCCTGTCCTCCAGGGCCTTCTTCACCTCATCTGCCTTGTAGCCGAGGACCGCTATGACCTCATCGACGCCGGATGCAGCGAAGAGGTCTATCACCCGGGCTATCAGGGGAAGGCCCTCTATGGGGAGGAGGGGCAAGGGCAGGCCCGCCACCTCCTCCTCCCCTGCTGCCAGGACGACGGCAGCGATCCTCTCCCCGCAAAGGGACAGCGGAGGGCCTTTGAGGGCGACGACCTCGATCCGCCCAGCGCCAAAGCTGTAGACGATCTCTACGGTCCCGTAGAGGTGCAGGAGGAAGAGGTCGCTGCTGCCCCATAACTTCATCCCCCTTGTGGGGTTCCGTCTGAGCCAGGACAGAGCCCTCGTCACCAGTCGCCTCTCAGGGGCCGGCAAGGCATGGAGGTAAGACCGGACGGATGCAGCCAAGAACAGCTCAGCCATCCTCCACCTCAAAGGGGACCATCTCGCCCCGCATCAGCTCGGCCATGCCCCTCCTCAGCTGTCGCCCCAAGAGATCGTCTCCCATCACCTTCAGCGTCTCCACCATCCTGCTGTACTCCTCGTAGCCCAAGATCACAGCCGCTGGCTTCCCCTGTTTGGTGATGAGGTATCTGGAGGCCCCTGAGGATACCTCATCGATCAAGCGGAGGAAGTCCTGCCTCGCCTGGGTGATCGGTATCACTTGCAACATTTGCGTACACTCCTATGTACATTTTTCTGCCATTTAACCCCTCCTCCCCCGGGAAGTCAACCCCTTTGGCGAGTTTACCGGCCAGAGGGTGGTATGCTATAGAAGATTCTCCATGATAAGGTTCTTCCGCGTCTCCAAGACCTATCCAGGGGGGGTCACGGCCCTCGAGGACGTAAGTTTCACGGTGGCCAAGGGCGAGTTCGTCTTCGTAACCGGTCCCAGTGGTGCCGGCAAGACCACCTTGCTCAAACTGATGATCCTCGCCGAACATCCCGACCGGGGGGAGATCCTCATCGACGGGCTCAACATCACTCGCCTGCCCCCCTCCAAGGTCCCCTATCTGAGGCGGAAGGTGGGTTTCGTCTTTCAGGACTTCAAACTCCTGAGGGACAGGACCGTCTTCGAGAACGTGGCCCTTCCCCTGGAGGTGGCCGGTTACTCCCCCAAGAGGATGGAGAAGAGGATACGGCAGGTCCTCCGATTGGTGGGCCTCCACGATGGCTACCTCGGGCAGTTCCCCCCGAGGCTATCCGGAGGGGAGCAGCAGCGGGTGGCCATCGCCAGGGCCCTCATCAACAACCCACCCATCTTGGTGGCAGACGAGCCCACGGGCAACCTCGACCCAGAGCTGACCATCGAGATCATGGACCTCTTCGAGAAGACCCATCGGCTGGGGACCACCGTAATCGTGGCCACCCATGACACTTCCTTGGTGGCCCGCTATCGGAAGAGGGCCATAGCCCTGCGCAAAGGACGGGTGGTGGAAGGTTGAAGGGCATCTATCTCCGGCAAGCGTGGCGCCACTTCAGGGAGGGGGCTGGGCCTCATCTCTTCGGCCTCTGTACCATAGCGTTGGCCTTCTTCCTCTTCTCCCTCTTCCTCATGTTCGTGGAGAACTTCGAGGCCCTGATGGCCCGATGGCAGAAAAGGGTCCAGATCGTCTGCTATCTGAAGACGGGCCTCTCCGAGGCCGCTGTGAAGGAGCTTCGACGAAGGGCCCTTCAAGAAAAGGGGGTCTCTTCCGTCCGTTACATCTCCCCCCAAGAGGCGAAGGAGGAACTCCTCAAGCGGATGGGCGAGGTGGCCCAGGGGCTGGAGGAGATGGCCGAGGAGCTCTTCCCCGCCTGTCTCGAGGTCTCATTGCGAAGGGGACTTGGCCTCCAGGCCGTTGAGGCCCTCGCCGGTCGTCTCCGGCGGCTAAAGGGGGTTGAAGAGGTCCAGTACGGGGGCAGGTGGCTGCAGAGGGCAAGGGCGCTGCTACGTCTCCTGAAGGGCACGATCTGGATCCTCGGGGGGATCCTCCTCCTGGTGACCCTCTTCATCACCGCCAATACCCTGCGCCTCATATTCTACAGACGGCAAGAAGAGGTGGAGATATTGCGCCTGGTGGGGGCGACCGAGGGCTTCATCCGCTACCCTTTCCTGATCGAAGGGGCCCTTCAAGGCCTCTTGGGGGCTGGGCTCTCAGTGGTGCTGCTGGCCCTATTGCACCCCTTTATCTCCATGGCCCTAGGGTCTCAAGCAATCCCCTATCTGCCCTCCTTCCGCTTCCTCTCGACCCCTGCCCTCCTCTCCCTCCTCTCCCTCGGTTTCCTCTCAGGGCTCATCGGAGGGGCGATCTCATGCACCGGGTCCTGAAGGTCTTGATCATCGCCCTCTGCCTCCTCATCGGTCCCGTCCA
>QMLK01000107.1 GCA_003646705.1 Deltaproteobacteria bacterium
CCGCTGTCCGAAGCGGTGAAGGTGGAGTTCTGACCGTCGGGGGAGGAGAGGAACTATGACGGAGATCAAGAGCACCTTAGACCTGGTTATGGAGAAGCTGAAAGACCTCAAGGTGACCGAGGAGGAGAAACGGCAGTTCAAGCAACAGGAGGAGAGGGAGCGGGCCCAGCGCCTCTTCCACCGCTTCTTCGAAGGGGAGGCCAGGGATTGGGGCTCCCTGAAAGAGGAGGTGGCGAAGCTGAGCGAGGCCGCCAAGGAGGAGTTGCTGCGGATGATCTCAGAGGGCTTACCCCTGGAGGACGGCCTCTCCGAAAGGTACACCAAAGGCCTGGAGGTCCTCTTCGGGGAGGAAGTCAGGAAGGGAGTTCAGCAGCTCCTGGAGGCTTACCAGAAGCGGAGGGACGATCGCATCGTTCAGTTCAAGAAGGAGTTGCGCGAAGCCCTTGCCCGCCGGGGGATAAAGGGGACGGCCGTGGACCCCAACCCAAAGCTCCACCCACGGTGGAGGGAAGGAATGGAGGAACTGCAGCAGGAGTTCCGGGCCGAACTGCTCGACCTCCTCAAGGGGGCATGAACCTCGGCCCTTCCCTTTTATGACTCTGAAGGAGGCAACGGAGCGATGGAGGAGAAAGCGGTAACCGTCCACTGGGAGGCCTTGAAGGGCTTCTGCAAGCGGGTCTTTCTCAGGTTGGGTGTGCCGCCGGAGGAGGCCGATGTCACAGCGGAGGTGCTGGTGGAGGCGGACCTCAGGGGGATAGATTCCCACGGGGTGGCCCGCCTGAGGAGGTACGTCAGGGGCCTCCAGGTGGGGCAGATGGTGCCCAGGCCGAAGGTCACAGTGGTGCGCGAGACCGCGACCACGGCGCTCCTCGACGGCGGAGGGGGCTTGGGTCCTCCCATCGGCCGCAAGGGCATGCAGATGGCCATCGAGAAGGCGAAGGAGACCGGGGTGGGGTTCGTCGCGGTCCGCAACTCCAACCATTACGGCATAGCCGGCTATTACGCCATGATGGCCCTGGAGCACGAACTGATCGGCACCTCCATGACCAATGCGGATACCTTGGTGGTCCCGACCTTCGGCAGGAAGGCGATCCTCGGCACCAACCCCATCAGCGTGGCAGTCCCCGCGGGCAGGGAACGTCCCTTCGTGCTCGACATGGCCACAAGCGCCGTGCCTCGGGGCAAGATAGAGGTCTACCACCGCTCGGGAGAGGATCTACCCCTGGGATGGGCCACCGACGAGCGGGGCCTACCCACCACCGATGCGGACCGTGTCCTCAAGAACCTGGCCGAAAGGGCCGGAGGGGGCCTCTTGCCTCTGGGAGGGGCTGGAGAGCTCATGGGGGGACACAAGGGCTATGGCCTGGCCTTGTTGGTGGACATCCTGTGTGGCGCCCTCCCTGGGGCCGGTTACGCCGACACCATCTACCCGAAGGGACCCGACGGCAGGCCACTGCCCGCCAACGTAGGTCATTTCTTCGGGGCCTTGAGGATCGACGGCTTCAGGCCCATCGAGGAGTTCAAGGCGACCATGGACGACCTCTTGAGGCGACTGAAGGACTCCCCCAAGGCCGAAGGCCAACAGAGGATCTGGGTCCACGGCGAGAAGGAGTTCGAGATGGCCGAGGAGCGGAGGAGAAGGGGGATACCGTTGCATCCCAAGGTGGCCTCTGAACTCCGCGTTATAGCCGAAGAGTTAGAGGTGGAGTACGACTTGGAGGGACATTAAAGGCCCCGCAGCACCTCCTCCATCACCTCCAGCAGGCGATCCACTTCCACCTCGGTGATGATGAGGGGGGGCACGAGCCTGAGGACCCTCTCCCCAATGGCGTTGATCAGGACGCCCCTCTCGAGGCAGCCCTTGGCCACCTCCTTGGCCGAGAGCCCTTCGAACTCCACCCCGACCATGAGCCCCCGGCCACGCACCTCTCTGATCTTGGTGAACTTGAAGGCCAAACCTTGGAGGCCCTCCCGGAGGTACCTCCCCACCCTCTCGCAGTTATCCAGCACCCTCTCCTGTAGCAGGGCGTCAAGGGCGGCGCAGGCGGCCCGGGCGGCCAAGGGGTTGCCGCCGAAGGTCGATGCATGGTCCCCAGCGGAGAAGGCCTGGGCCACCTCGTCGGTGGTGACCATGGCCCCGATGGGAACTCCTCCTCCCAGGGCCTTAGCCATGGTCATGATGTCGGGCGGAGCCCCCTCGTGTTGGTGGGCGAAGAGCTTCCCCGTCCGCCCCATCCCCGTCTGAACCTCGTCGTAGATGAGGAGGACCTCCTTCTGGCGGCAGATCTCCTTCAGCCCCCTGAGATATCCCTCTGAGGGCACCCTCACACCGCCCTCCCCCTGGATGGGCTCCACCATCACCGCACAGGTCCTCTCGGTTATGGCCTCCTCGACCGCCCCCAGGTCATCGAAGGGACAGTAGCGGAAGCCGGGCAGCAGGGGTTCAAAGCCCCTCTGAAACTTCTCCTGTCCGGTGGCCGTGAGGGTGGCGAGGGTCCTGCCATGGAAGGAGTTGTACATGGTGATGATCTCATATCGCTCCGGTCCCCAACGGAGCTTGGCGTACTTGCGGGCGAGCTTTATGGCCGCCTCGTTGGCCTCAGCGCCGCTGTTGCAGAAGAAGACCTTGGTGCCAAAGGAGTGCTGGCAGATCCTCTGGGCCAGCTCCACCTGGGGCTGGGTGTAGTAGAGGTTCGAGACGTGCAAGAGCTTTCCCGCCTGCTCCCTCAAGGCCTCCACCACCCGCGGGTGACAATGGCCGAGGTTGCAGACGGCGATGCCGGCCACGAAGTCCAGATACTCCCTGCCGTCGATGTCCCAGACCCTTGCCCCCTCCCCCCGCACAATCACCACGGGGTAGCGATCGTAGGTGTGGAGAACCCAGCGCTCGGCCTCCTCTATCCAGTCCATCATCCTATGATCTCGGTGCCCACCCCGGCGTCGGTGAAGACCTCGAGCAGCACCGCATGGGGCACCCTGCCGTCCACGATATGGGCCTTCTTGACGCCCCCTGAGAGGGCCTCCAAGCAACACCTCAACTTGGGCACCATCCCGCCCTTCGCCACCCCTTGATCCAGCAGAGCCTGGGCCTCCTCCAAAGTGAGGGTGGAGATGAGCTCCCCTGCCTCGTCCAGCACCCCTTGCACATCGGTAAGGAGGATGAGCTTCTCGGCCTTCAAGGCCGCAGCCACCGCCCCCGCCACCAGATCGGCGTTTATGTTGTAGGTGCCTTCGTCATCCCCGATCCCCACAGGGGCGATCACCGGGATGAACCCCCCCGCCTGCAGGGCCTCTATGACCTCCACGGCGATCCGCTCGACCTCCCCCACCAGCCCGAGGTCGACGTCCTCGTATTCGGGGAGGCTGAGCTTCTTGGCCTTTATCAGGTCGCCGTCCTTGCCGCTCAAGCCGACGGCCTTGGCCCCATGGCGATTTATCAGGGAGACGATGTCCTTGTTCACCTTCCCCAGGACCATCTCCACCACCTCCATGGTCTCGGGGTCCGTCACCCTCATACCACCGACGAAGACCGACTCCTTCCCGAGCCTCCTCAGGAGCTCCCCGATCTGAGGGCCTCCCCCATGGACCACCACGGGCTTGATCCCCACGTACCTCATCAAGACCACGTCCATGGCGAAGGCCTCCCGCAGCTCCCCCTCGACCATGGCGCTGCCGCCGTACTTCATCACCATGGTCTTGCCGTAAAACTTCTTTATATAGGGCAAGACCTCGATCAGCGTCCTACTCTTCTGCAGGTGCTCCTCCATTCCATACCCCGGGATCTAAAGGATGTAACGGCTCAAGTCCTCGTCCTCGAGGAACTCCCTGAGTTTCTCCCTTACATACTTGGCGTCTATCATCACCTCCTGTCCCCTGAGCTCAGGGGCGTTGAAGGAGACCTCATCCAGCAACTTCTCCAACACGGTGTAAAGCCTCCTGGCGCCGATGTCCTCTGTGCGCTCGTTGATCTTGGCCGCCACCTCCGCTATCTCCGCGATGGCGTCCTCGGTGAAGGTGAGCTTCACCCCCTCGGTCTCAAGCAGCGCCACGTACTGCTTGATGAGGGCGTTCTTCGGTTCGGTCAAGATCCGGATGAACTCCTCCTTGCCCAGGGGCTTGAGCTCCACCCTGATGGGGAAACGCCCCTGAAGCTCGGGGATGAGATCGGAGGGCTTCGACACGTGGAAGGCCCCTGCGGCGATGAAGAGGATGTGGTCCGTACGGACCATGCCGTACTTGGTCATCACCGTGGTCCCCTCCACTATGGGCAAGATGTCCCTCTGGACCCCTTCGCGGGATACGTCGGGACCGTGGGTGGACTCGCGGCTGGCGATCTTGTCTATCTCGTCCAGGAATATGATCCCGGACTGTTCCACCTTCTGAAGGGCCCTCCTCACCACCTTGTCCATGTCTATGAGCTTGGAGGCCTCCTCATGGGTGAGGATCTCCAGGGCCTCGGGGACCTTCACCTGTTTCTTCTTGACGCGCTTGGGCAAAAGACCTGAGAGCATCTCCTTCAGGCTCTGGTCTATCTCCTCCATCCCCTGGGGGGTGAAGACCTCCACCACCGGGAAGAACCTCTCCTCCACCTCGATCTCCACCATCCGATCATCCAGCTTCCCCTCCCTCAGCATCTCCCTGAGCCTCTCCCTGGTCCGGAGGCGGGTATCGGCCTGCTCGGTAGAGGTGACCTGGAAGGAAGGGGGTGGTGGGGACGGCGGCAGCAGCAGGTCCAGCACCCTCTCCTCGGCCAGCTCCCGGGCTTTACCCCAGACCCGCTCCTCCTCCTCCCTCCTCACCATATTGACCGCGAGCTCTGTGAGGTCCCTGATCATCGACTCCACGTCCCGGCCGACGTACCCCACCTCGGTAAAACGGGAGGCCTCGACCTTCAGGAAGGGGGCGTCGGCCAGCTTGGCCAGGCGGCGGGAGATCTC
>QMLK01000108.1 GCA_003646705.1 Deltaproteobacteria bacterium
CCCCCAAGCGGGGCCTTCCCCTATCGGGGTCCACGGCGAGGGCAGGCAGCGTATTGACCAAGGTGAGGGCCTCAGCCCCTGCCTCCTGGGCGGCTCTGGCCAACTCAAGGGCGTGGTAGGGATCAGGGGGTAACTTCACCAGCAAGGGCAGGTCGGTGGCCCCCTTTATCCCCTCGACCACCCGGTGGGTCAACTCGGGATCGCTGCCGAAGGCCATCCCCCCCTTCTTCACGTTGGGGCAGGAGAGGTTTGCCTCCAGGGCCGCTATCCCCACTGCCTCCGAGAGGCGCTCGGCGCAGCGGGCGTAGTCCTTGGGGTCTTGGCCGAAGAAGCTGACTATGAGGGGGACCCCGAGTTCCCTGAGGAAGGGGAGCTTCTGCTGGATGAAGGCCTCCACCCCGATGTTCTCAAGGCCGATGGAGTTGATGAGCCCGCCAGGCACCTCCCAGAGGCGGGGTGGTGGGTTGCCCTCGGTGGGATCCAGAGAGAGGCTTTTCGTCACGAGGGCCCCAAAGTCCCTGGGGTCCACAATCCCCATGTATTCGTCCCCGTAGCCGAAGGTGCCCGCGGCGGGCATTACCGGGTTCTGCAGGCGCAAGGGGCCTATCTCAACCCTGAGGTCTACCTCCACTGAAGTACCTCCCCTGGCAGGACAGGTCCCTCACTGCAGAGGAGTCTGTAGCCATCTCTGGTCTTCACCACACAGCCGAGGCAGGCCCCTACGCCGCAGGCCATCCTCTCTTCCAGGCTCACGAAGGATCGCACGCCCTTGGGCGGGAGGGCCGAGAGGGCCTCCCTTATCATCCCTTCAGGGCCGCATAGGTATAGGACCCCCCTGGAGGGGAGCTGATCCTGCAACAGCTCTGTCACCAAGCCCCTGTGTCCCAACCCTCCGTCCTCAGTGGCCACAGCCACCTCTACCCCCCACCTCCTCAGGGATCTAAGGAGGGGATAAGGTAGGCCATCAGGGGACTTTGCCCCCCAGAGGAGGCGTACGGAGAGGCCCCCGCGGCTGAGCCTCCGGGCCAGGGGGAAGAGGGGGGCGATCCCCACGCCCCCTGCCAGCAGGAGGACCTCCTCCCCCCCGTGGGGAAGGGGGAAAGGGGTCCCCAAGGGGACGATGACCCTGAGCTGTCGTCCCACCTCCACGGAGGCGAGGGCCTCGGTCCCCTTGCCGGCCCTTTGGAACAGGAAGGCGATCCAGGGGCTTTGGTCCTCCTCGAAGTCGAAGAGGCTGAAAGGGCGGAGGAGGATGGCCTCGGGGGCCGGGGCTTCCAGGAGGGCGAAATGCCCGGCCTCCAGGGGGCCGATGGCCTGCGGTAGGCGCACCCTCAGGTAATGGTAGGGTCCCAGCCTCTTCTTAGCCTCTACCCGGCCCGTGAGGAGCACGGATCTGTCCTCCCAAGTAGAGCTCCATCAGAAGGGCGTCCTCTCCGGTGTCCCTGTAATAGCCCGGGCGCCTGCCCCTCAGGGCGAAGCCCATCTTCCTGTAGAGCCCTATTGCCGGGAGGTTTCCCTCCCGGACCTCAAGGGAGAAGAGGATTCCCCCCCGCCTCCAACAGAAGTCCACACAGAAACGCAGCAGTTCCCTCCCCACCCCTTGCCTGCGCCAAGGAGGTGCCACGGCCAGATTCAGGATGTGGACCTCCTCGAGAATGAGCCTGAAGACCACATATCCCAGCACCCTCTCCCCCTCTTGGACGGAGACGAAGGAGAAGGAAGGGGGGGTCATCTCTTGCAAGAAGGCCTTCGCCGTCCAGGGGGTGGGGAAGGAACTCCGCTCTATGGGGAGCACCTGCGGTAGATCCCCCTCTTCCATCGGTCGGATCCTCCTCCCCTTCACTCGGCGGCTTTGCCCTCCACCAACTCCATCAGCTCCTTGATCCTCGCCTTTAACCGCTCTTCCTTGGTCAGCTTTAGGGCCTTCTCATAGGCCTTCCTCGCCTCCTCTGGGTCGCCGAACTCGGCCTTCACGTTGCCGATGCCGACGTAGGCGAGCACGGCCACCTCCCCTCCCTCTTCAGCTGCCTCCTCGTACCAGGCGAGGGCCTTGTCGGGGAGACCGAGCCTCAGATAGGCCTTCCCCAGCCAACAGAGGGCCCGCCCCCTTATCTCCCTGATGGGGGAGCGGCTGGCCACCTCCAGTTTGGGCAGGGCCTCCCCGTAACGCCCCATGGAGGCCAAGGTCCTCCCCAAGACGAGGGCGGCTCGGGCGGTGAGTTCATGGTCTGGAAACCTCCTTTGCAGCCTTTCGAAATAGGTCTCGGCCTCCTTGACCTTCCCCCCTTCCACCGCTCTATTGAAGAGCCTGTAGAGGGCCCAGGGCGCCCGTGCGGAGCCCTTGTGTTTCTCGAGGATCTTGGTGTAGAGCTTTGCCGCCTCTTTCTCCTCCCCGGCCCCACGGAGACACTCGGCCTTGAGCCAGAGGAGTTCGTCGATCCCCTCGAAATCGGGGAACTCCAATTTGAGGATGTCCAGGTTTGCGATGCAGTCCTGATACTTCCCGGCGAGGTAGCAACAGCGAGCTATCTCCAGCAGGGCCTTCTTCCTGTAGGGCTTCTTGTTCATCAGTTCGAAGAGATAGGGGAGGGCCTCTTTGCAGTTGCCCTCCCAGAGGCTCGCCTCCGCCCGCAGGTAGTGGGAGATGTCGTCCTCGTACTTCCCCAGGAGCTTCTTGGCCGTCTCCAACTCCCCCATCTGGAGGTAACACCAGATGAGGCGATAGTGGGCCTCTCTGGCCCCGGGGCCGCCCTTCTTCGATATCTCCCCCAGGACGGCCACAGCCTCCTTGAAGTTTCGTCCCTGCATGAGGATGCGGGCGAGCAATAGCTGGGCCTCTTCGGCCAGAGGGTTGTCCGGGTAGTCCCTCAGCCAGCCTTCAAGCAGCACCCGGGCCCTTTGTCCCTCCTTCAAGCGGTACAGGGCGTAGGCCAGCTTATAACGAGCCTCTGGGAGGCGCCCCGAGGAGGGGTAAAGGCGTCTGAATCGATCGAAGGACCTCACAGCCTCCCGAAGCCTCCCCGCCTTGAAGAGCACCTCCCCTCGCCAAAAGAGGGCCTCCTCTCTGAGGTTCTTCTCCCTTACCCCGTCTAGGTACCGAAGGGCCTCAGTGAACTTCCCCCTACGGTAGAGGCAATGGGCGAGCAGAAGCCTCGCCCGGGACAGGAGGGGTTCCCCCTTTAAGGACTTGAGGGCCCTCTTCAGGTAGGGGATGGCCTCTTCCCACCTCCTCCGCCGATGTTTCGCCTCCCCCAGCAGGTAAAGGACGTTGGGGGCAAGGTCGCCCTTGGGGGACGCCTTCAGGGAGCGGAGGAGGTGGACCTCCGCTTCCTTCCACCTGCCCAGTCGGCCCAGGCAGAAGGCCATCCAGTAGTGCAAGGCCGCGGGGTCCACTCCCTTGACCCCTTTTACGGCCTCGAGGTTTCGGAGGGCCTCCTCGACCTTGCCCTCCTCTATCAGGGTCCTGCCCAGGAGGTATCTCACCAAGGGCGCCTTGGGGTGGTTTGGGTAGAGCCGGAGGAAGCGGCGCCACTCGGTCTCGGCCACCGTCCAAAAGCCGTCCTCGAAGGCCCCTGCCCCCACCTTCAACAGCTCCTCGGGTCCCTGGGACCAGGCTGTCGGGCTGTGGAGGATCAATAAGAGGAAGGGGAAGATGAGGAGGACCTTGCGGGACATTGTGCCCTTAAGATAGCACAAGGTCTCCCCGGGAGGAAATCCCCCGCAGGATTCCCTCGGCGCGCAGGAGATCCGCCTCGGTGTTGACGTTGAAGAAGGAGAGGAACTCGGGGTCAAGGGGACGGATCTCTGCAGGGTTGCAGAACCTGACGTTGATCCTTTCGAAGACCTGGGAGATCTTGAGGTGCCTCTGGGCCAAGGCCTCCTCGATCGCGTCCACGCACTCCTTGGAGTAAACCGCCGTCAAGGGATGGAGGCCGTCAGGGGCGATGGGCACCACGGCGTCGTAACCCTCCTTGAGGGAGAGCAGGTAGCGGATCAAAGACGGACGCAGGAAGGGCAGGTCACAGGCCACGCAGAAGATGTAGGGGTTTGAGGCACAGAGGAGGCCCGTGTAGAGCCCTCCCAGGGCACCCCCCGTCACCAGGTCCTTCACCGCCCGAAGGGGGTAGGAGGAGAAGTGCTCGGGGCGGTGGGTCACTACGATCACCTCCTGAAAGATCCCCCTACAGACCTCGAAGACGTATTCGAAGAGGGGTTTGCCGGCCAGGGGGAGGAAGACCTTGTCCTTGCCCATGCGGCTCGACTTGCCCCCTGCGAGGATGACGGCGCTCGATCCCACGACGACCTCATTATCACAGTCCGGCCTTCCCCTTCAACTCCCCTGGGGTCCCCCATCCCCTCGTGGGATGCTATCATTGGGGCGTGAAGGTTGGATGGAGCTGTACCTATCTGCCCGTGGAGATCCTGGAGGCGGGGGGGCTGTTGCCGGAACGCCTCCTGCCCCCTCCGGAGGTACCCAAGGAGGATGCCCTGCTCGACCCCAACTTCTGCCCCTACATAAGGTCGCTGCTAAGCTTTCTGCAGGGGGAACACCGCCTTCAGGCCGTCGTACTGATGAACACATGTGACGGTATGAGGCGTCTCTTCGACGTCGTGGTCCAATATCTGGACCTGCCCGCCTTTCTCCTCGAGGTGCCTCGCAAGGTGGATGAGTCCTCGATCCGCTATTTCAGAGAGAGGTTGCAGGACCTCGTCCATTGGTTGGAGAGAACCCTGGGGGTGGAGGTCGGGCAGGAGGCCCTCCATGGGGCCATACTGAGGGGGAATGAGACCAGGACCCTCCTCAGGGGGTTGCTGGAGGAGGGCGTCAAGGCGAGCCTCATCCTCGGCCTCGTCAGGGAGGGCTTTTCGCTGCCGCGGGAGGCCTTCAACGATCGTTTAAAGGAGGCCCTCTCCAGGG
>QMLK01000109.1 GCA_003646705.1 Deltaproteobacteria bacterium
CTCCCCTTGGGGGGCCGTAGCAGGGGGGGTGAAAGGATCGAGCGAGAGCATGTAACGGGCGGGGGTGGCACAGGCCAACAGCCCCACCAACAAAGGCCAGAGAAGCCTCATCTGTTGTCCTCCTCCACTGCCTCCCTGAGGCGATCCAGGATCCGAGGTATGGCGGAGGTGACGCGGTCCCAACTGGGGATGAGGGGGATCCCCAGGGGGTCCCGCAGGAAGGTCTCCGCAGCGATCTTTATGGCCTTCGTGAAGGTCTCCACCGCCAAGCTCTCGGCGTGGCGGTCGAAGACCAAGCCGTTGATGGCGGCGTCGTCCTCGTAGCGGCGGAGCATGTCGTGGGCTGTGCCCACGTAGGTGGCTATGAGGCTGTTGAAGACCCCCTCGTTGAAGACCACGCCCTCGGAGGCGAGGTTCCTGAAGAGGGATTTGCAGATGTCTATCCCCATCTTCAGGAGGCCCTTGGAGGGATCGTCGGGGGAGAGGGGTTGATGTTTGTGTTCGTAGCGATCGATGATGTCCACCTGGCAGACCCGCTTAGGGGAGACGTTGCGATAGATCTCGGCCAGCAGCCCCACCTCCAGGCCCCAGTCCGCAGGGATTCGGGTCACCCGGGCGAGGTCCGCATGCATGGAGAACTCCCCCGCCAGGGGGTAGCGGAAGCTGTCCAGGAAGACCAAAAGGGGCAGGTAACCGAGGATCTTCTGCAAGGCCCTGATGAGGGGAGTGACCAGGAGCCTGGTTACGCGGCCGTGGAGCCTATCTGTGACCCTGCTGTAGTAGCCCTTGCAGTACTCGTAATCGAAGCTGGGGTTGGTGGCGGGATAACAGAGCCGCGCCAGGAGCCCTCGATTGTAGGTGAGGATGTCGCAGTCGTGCAGCGCTATCACCTCTATCTGGTGCTGGGAGAGGACGTAGCCCCAAGCGATCCAAACCGAGCGTCCTTTGCCGGCCTCCCCCGTGGTCAAACCCGCCTCCTCCACAGCCTTGTAGATGGACTGGATCCTCTCGCCGTCGTTCCAGATGATCATGGTCCTTTGGGGGAGCACGGAGAAGAAACGTTTGGCGTAGCGGAAATCCTCCTCTGAGGCCTCCCCCAAGGTGATCACCACTTCACGGATGTACTTGGCCCCCTTCAAGTCCTCCACTATCTTCTTCAAGGCCTCCCCTTGCAACTCCGAGAAGAGGGATGGGAGGATGAGGGCGATGGGACGCTCCTTGGAGTACCAGGCGAGCTCACCCTCTAGGCGCTCCAGATCCATGGTCCCGAAGTTGTGGAGCGTAGCCACCACCCCCGTCTGGTGGAAGTCGGCCATTTGTTGACACTCCTAAAGAATTTATGCCAAGCTACGGCCTAACTATAGACTATGAGGGAAGAAGGGGTCAAGAAAATCCTGGTCTTCAGCGACCTGGACGGCGCCCTCCTTTCGCTTAGGACCTATTCCTTTGAGGGAGCCGAAGAGGCCCTTCGGGCCCTGCGGGAACGCGGAGTCCCCTTGATCCTCTCGAGCAGCAAGACCAGGAGGGAGATGGAGCTGTGGAGGGAGAGACTGGGCGTCTCTGCCCCCTTCATCTCGGAGAACGGCGGTGGGATCTTCGTCCCCACGGCCTCGGACCTGAAGGTGCCCAAGGGATTTTCCCGTGGGGACCATTACTGGATAAGGGCCTTAGGGGTGCCTTACGGCAGGATCCGAGAGGCCGTGGAGGCCTTGAAGGGAAAGGGCTTTTCCCTGCGGGGCTTTGGAGATATGGAGACCCTGGAGGTGGCCGAGCTCACGGGGATGTCCCTTGAGGAGGCCCGATTGGCCAAGACACGGGAGTTCAGCGAGCCCTGCCTCTTTTCTGGGGATGAGGGAAGCCTCAGGGAGGAGTTGGCCTCCCAAGGCCTGACCCTCTGGAGGGGTGGCCGGTTCGTCCACATACAGGGGCCTCACGACAAAGGGCAGGCCATGGCTACCCTCACAGAGCTCTACGAGGCCTCTTGGGGGGAGGTGAGGACGATAGCCTTGGGCGATAGCCCCAACGACCTGCCGATGCTCCAGCGGGCCGACTTCCCGGTGGTGATCCGGCGCAAGGGAGGGCTCTCCGATCAGCCGCCGCCCCTGCCGAACCTATTGGTCACCGAGGAGGAGGGTCCAAGAGGTTGGGGGAAGGCCATGATTACGCTGCTGGAGGCCCTCGATGGTTGATGTCCATTGCCATCTCGACTCGCAGGCCTTCGCACAGGACCTCCCCGGAGTGGTTCGGAGGGCAGTGCAGAGGGGGGTGAAGCTGCTGGTGACCGTAGGGGTGAACTTGGAGAGCGCCCGACGCTCCTTGGGGATTGCAGAGGAGTTCCCGGAGGTCTACGTGGCCCTGGGGGTCCACCCCCATTACGCGAAGGAGGCCGATGAAGAGACCTACCGCCACCTCGAGGAACTCACTCACCACCCTAAGGTCAGGGCCATAGGGGAGACGGGCCTTGACCTCTTCAGGAACCTCTCGCCCCCTGAGGTCCAAGAGGAGGCCTTCCGGAGGCAGATCTCCTTGGCCAAGGAGCGGGGCTTGCCCATGGTGATCCATTGCAGAGAGGCATCCTCGGAGGTGCTGAGGATCCTCGAGGAAGAAGGGACCCCCGAGGCAGGGGGGATGATCCATTGCTTCTCGGGGGACTGGACCTTGGCCAGGGCTTTCCTCGACCGTGGCTTTCATCTATCCTTTTCGGGGGTCATCACCTACCCTGGGGTTGAAGAGCTGCGAGAAGTGCTGAGGAAGGTTCCCTTGGATCGCCTCCTCTCCGAGACCGATGCCCCTTTTCTGGCCCCTGGGCCCCATCGAGGCAAGAGGAACGAGCCCGCCTTCGTGGAGGAGACGGTGAAGGCCATGGCCTCTATCAAGGGGGAA
The DNA here is from genome assembly GCA_003646705.1 of Deltaproteobacteria bacterium. Lineage (GTDB taxonomy): Bacteria > Desulfobacterota > B13-G15 > B13-G15 > B13-G15 > B13-G15. The sequence continues at coordinate 2,884 of QMLK01000109.1, forward strand.
AGCTTTGAAGAGATGGAGGGGGTCACCGAGGATAACGCCTTTACAGTCTTCGGCTTCTGAGGAGGTATGGGCATGGAAGAATGGGATGTGGTGATAGTGGGTGCTGGCCCTGCAGGTCTAACAGCCGGGATTTACTGCGGTAGGGCCAAGGTCAAGACGGTCATATTGGAAGCCATGTCCCCTGGGGGACAGGTCCTGACGGCGGGGGCCATTGAGAACTACCCCGGCTTCCCCGGGGGGATCTCCGGCCCAGAGCTGATGGGACGCTTCCTCCAACAGGTGAAGGAACTCGAGGTGCCGGTGAAGGAGTTCTGTCAGGTCCAGAGGGCGACGCTCTCAAAGGACCGCCTCCTCCTCGAGACGTCCTCGGGGGCCTTCGGTTGCAAGGCCCTCATCATCGCCGCAGGGGCCCAGCCCGCCAAACTGAGGGTCCCCGGGGAGGATCGCTACATAGGGCAGGGGGTCTCCTTCTGCGCCACCTGCGACGGCTTCTTCTTCAGGGGCAAGGAGGTGGCGGTGATAGGGGGAGGGGACAGGGCAGCAGAAGAGGCCCTCTATCTGAGCAACATCGCCGAGCGCGTCTATCTGGTCCACCGACGGGATCGGCTCCGCGCTCAGAGGCTGCTGCAGGAACAAGTCCTCAGGAACCCGAAGATCACGCCCCTCTGGAGGAAGGTGGTGGAGGAGGTCCTGGGCGACCAGGGAGGGGTCAAGGCCCTGAAGTTGAAGGACCCCTCCAGCGGTGAAAGCTCGACACTGGAGGTAGAGGGGGTCTTCGTAGCCGTAGGGCAGGTCCCCGCCACCGAGCCATTCCGGGGTTTGGTGGAACTCGATGAGAGGGGGTTCATAAAGACCGATGACCGCTGCGCCACCTCCTGTAAGGGGGTCTTCGCAGCGGGGGACGTCAGGGCGAAGGACTTGCGGCAGGTCTCCACCGCCGTGGGGGATGGGGCCATCGCCGCCTCTTCGGCCATAGCCTATGTGGAGTCCCTATAGGGAAGGGGCCCCGAGCTGGTGCTTTAAGCCCACGAAGAGCGGTATGAAGAAGGCCGAAAGGACCAGCACCGCGATCACCACCAAGGCGACCACGGGCAGAAAGACCGCCAAGGCTGCCCGGCCCGTGCCTATGCGGTGGGATTCTCGCAGTCCCACGATGGACAGCACGAGCAGATATACGGCAGAGACGAAGGGCCCCACCAAGGGGATGAGGTCCCACAACTGGGCGGCCTGGCTGTAGGAGACCACTCGGAAGGTCGCCTCGAAGCCCCTCCTCTCTCCCCCCACCAGCATGAGACAGAGGTGTAGAAGGCCGCTGTTGACGAAGATGCCCAGGGCTATAAAGACCGGCAAGAGGACCCCGTAGAGGATGAGGAAGGTGGACGAGAAGAGGTCCACCCCCATACTGCGGGCGCTGAAGAGATAGCTCCAGAGCAGGGGGAAGAGCCCCCCTATGGTCCCGGCCACCACCCCAAAGAGCAGGGGGGAACCAAGCCCTTTGTCCGCTGGCATGTCCCTGAAGAATCGGGTAGGGGAGAAGAGGACCCCCTTGGCCGTCTCGAGGAAGGCGGATACCGTCCCCCGATCCCCCATCTCCTCCCAGGGAGGAGGACTTTCCCCTCGGGCGGCCCGCTCCTTGAGCCTCTGCAAGTAGAGCTGATATTTGGAGATGATCACCCCACAGCGGGCACATTCATCCCCCACGGGCTGTAGATAGCCGCATTGGGGGCACCTCATGGTCCCCAGGGGGAGGACCTTGGCGGCCTCCTTGGGCTGCATCGGTTCCACCGAGACCTTGGCCCCAACGCCCTCCAAAAGGACCCTGATCCGCTGGGCCTCTTCCCAAGTAACATCCTTTTTGACCCTGACCGGAGGGTTCCGGAGCATCCGCTCCACATCTTCATCGGAGAGGTGAAAGCGCTCCTTGAGGCCCCGTCTCAACCTCTCTCGAGCCGAAGGGTCCTCTTGCTGGGGGCCGAGGAAGA
>QMLK01000110.1 GCA_003646705.1 Deltaproteobacteria bacterium
CGAGCAGACCTCATGGTCCACCTCCGCCACCAGGGGCTCCTTTATCACCTCGCCCTGGTGGAAGAACTGGGTGGCTCGGGCTGCCGCCCCGTGGGCCTGGGAGATGGTGTCGGGGATGTCCTTAGGACCCTGGCAGCAGCCCGCCAAGAAGATCCCCTCGGTGTAGGTATCCAGGGGGCCGAGCTTCGGGTGGGCCTCAAGGAAAAACCCATCCCGATCCAAGGGGACCCCCAGGACCTTGGCCAACCCCTCAACCCCCTCAGGAGGCTCCATCCCCACGGCCAGGACCACCAGGTCCACCTCCAGTTCCCGGGGCCTCCCGAGCAAGGTGTCCTCGTAGCGGAGGCAGAGCCTGCCCGAGCGCTCGAAGACCTCACCGGGGTTCCCCCTCAGGTAGATGACCCCTGCCCTCTGGACCCGCTCGTAGAACTCCTCGTAGCCCTTGCCGAAGGCCCTCACGTCCATGTACAGCACGTAGACCTTCGTCTCAGGCCGCCTCTGCTTGAGCAGGAGGGCCTGTTTCGCCACCACCATGCAGCAGGCCCGGGAGCAATACTCATGGCCCACGGTCTTGTCCCTCGAGCCCACGCAGTGCACGAAGGCCACCCCCTCGGGCTCCGGAAGGCCCCCGTGCTGGAGCATCTCCTCAAACTCCACGGTGGTGATCACCCCCTGGAGGCGCCCGTAGCCGTATTCGGGCTTCCGACGGGCATCGAAGGGCCGAAAGCCCACAGCCACTATGACGCTCCCTACCTCCTCCGTGGCCTCCCCATGGGGCCCCTCGATCCTGGCCGAGAAGTTCCCGGCGAAGCCCTCAAGCCCCGTGAGTCGGCTCCCGAGGTAGAGCTTCAGTCCGGGCTGCTCCCTCAAGGCCTCCACCCTCCCCCTGAGGAAGCCCTCCAGGGGCTCAAGGGAGGGAAAGCCCCGGCCGAGCCTCAGGGCCCAGCCCCCAAGCTCCTCCTCTCGCTCCACCAGCACCACCTCGAAGCCCGCCTCGAGCACATCAAGGGCCGCCGTCACCCCGGCAAGGCCCCCTCCCAGCACCAGGACCCGGGGGGTCACGGGGAAGGAGGCCGGGGTCAAGGGGCGGAGCCTCCTGAGCCTCAGGAGCCCTGCCCTTATCAGCTCGTAGGCCTTGCGGGTGGCCTGCTCGGGGTCGGAGTGGACCCAGGAGCAGTTCTCGCGGATGTTCACGTGCTCGTAAAGGTAGGGGTTTAAGCCCTCGGACTCCAGGACCCGCCTGAAGGTCCTCTCATGAAGCGCCGGGGAGCAGGCCGCCACCAGCACCCGCCCCACCGACCCCTCCCTGAGGTCACGCCGGATCATCTCCTGCCCGGGATCAGAGCACATGTAAGGGTAGTCCCTGACCAGGGCCACCCCCGCCAAGGCCTCGAGCCTCGAGCCGAGCTCCCTGATGCGGACCGTGGAGGCGATGTTGGTCCCGCAGTGACAGAGGTATATCCCGGTCAGCGCCTTAGCCACCCCCTGCACCCCCGATGACCGCCAGGGCCCGGGCCGCGGCCCCAAAGGCCTGGGCCACCGAGTCGGGGATGTCCTTGGGACCTTGACAGCAGCCCGCCAAGAAGATCCCCGGCCGGGGGCTCAGGACGGGGTCGTTGGGGTCGGCCTCCTGGAAGAAGCCGTACTCGTCCACCTCAAGGCCCAAGGTCCCAGCGAGCTCCTCGGCACCCTGGCTCGGGACGAGGCCCACGGCCAGCACCACCACGTCCACCTCCTCCTCGTAGGGCCTGCCGAGGAGCGTGTCCTCCCCACGGACCACCAACTGACCGTCCCTCTCGAAGACCTCAGAGGGGAGGCCCCTGCGGTAGATCACCCCGTCCCTCTGGACCCGCTCGTAGAAGGCCTCGTAGCCCTTGCCGAAGGCCCTCACGTCCATGTAGCAGACCGTGACCCTCGCATCGGGGATCCGTTCCTTCACGAGATGGGCCTGTTTGGCCACGTACATGCAGCAGACCCTGGAGCAGTAGCGGTTGCCCGCCTGATGGTCCCTGGAGCCCACACACTGGATGAAGAGGAAGCGCTTGGGGGTCCTCCCATCGATCAAGACCTCCCCGGCCGTGGGCCCTGAGGCGGAAAGCAACCGCTCAAGCTCCAGGGCCGTGATCACCCCCTTCGAGCGTCCGTAGCCGTACTCGGGCTTCCCCTCGGGGGGGAAGGGGTCAAAGCCCGTGGCCACCACTATGGCCCCCACCTCTATCTGGACCTCCTCGGCCTCCTGTTCGAAGTCTATCGCCCCCTGGGGACAGGCCTCCTGACACCTCGGGCCGTCCTTGCCGCATCTGCCCCTGGTCAGCATGAGGCAACGCTCAGGGTCCACAGCGTACTTCATGGGCACCGCCTGGGGAAAGGCCAAGTAGATGGCAGAGCGCCCCCCGAGCCCCATGTCGAACTCCGAGGGAATACGGCCCTTGAGGCGGCAGGCCTCAGCGCACTGGCCGCAGCCCGTGCACTTGGATTCATCCACATACCGGGGGTTCCTCCTCACGGTGACCCTGAAGTCCCCTTCGGAGCCCTCCACACCGATGACCTCCGAAAGGGTCAGGAGGTGGATCAGGGGATGGGAACCCACGGACACCATCCTGGGGGTGATGATGCAGGAGGAGCAGTCCAGGGTGGGGAAGGTCTTGTCCAGTTGCGCCATCCTGCCGCCTATCCAGGGACGGCGCTCCACCAAGAATACCTCGTAGCCGGCCGAGGCCACCTGGAGCGAGGCCTCCATCCCGGCGATGCCCCCTCCGATCACCAGGACCCGGGGGACGGCCATCTACCCCCCTTTCCGCTCCCGGACCTTGGCCACAAGGGCCGGCACCACCTGGAAGAGGTCCCCGACTATCCCGTAGTGGGCCACTTGGAAGATGGGGGCCTTGGGGTCCTTGTTTATGGCCAGGATCAGCCCCGACTGCTTCATGCCGACTATGTGCTGAAAGGCCCCGCTTATGCCTAAGGCGATGTAGAGCTTGGGCTTGACGGTCTTTCCCGAGGTGCCCACCTGCCTGTCCTTGGGGAGCCACTTCTTGTCGGCCACGGGCCTGGAGCAGGCCAGCACCCCACCCAGGGCCCGGGCCAACTCCTCGGCAAGACCGAGGTTCTCAGGACCTCCGATCCCCCTCCCCACTGAGACGATCACCTCGGCCTGGGTGATGTCCACCTCCCCTGGGGGTGCCTCCACGTACTCGAGGAACCGCTTCCAGGGGAAGGGATCAAGCCGAACCTTTATCTCCTCGACCTCACCCCCTACCTCCCTGAGCCCCTCCGGATCGAAGGAGCCCGTCCTCACCGTCACCACCTTGGTGGGGGCCTCGGACGAGACCTCGGCCGAGAGCTTCCCCCCGTACATCTGCCGGTGGGCCCAGAGTCGGCCGTCCTTCAAGCCGAACTCGTAACAATCGGTGGCCAGGGGCAGATCCAGGGCCGCAGCAAGCGACGGGGCCAGGTCCATCCCCTGGGCGGTGTGGCCTATCATCAGAAGGACAGGCCTCCTCTCCTCGATGAGCCTCCCCAGGACCTGCTGGTAGGGCTCGGAGTTGAAGGCCTCAAGCCCCTCTTCCTCGGCCACCAGCACCCTGTGGCAGAAGGGCCGTAGCTCTTGGGCCATCCCCGAGAGGCCCCTCCCGATGAGCACCGCCTGAACCTCCACCCCGAGGGAGGAGGAAAGCTCCTGGGCCTTGGCCAGCATCTCCCAGGTGATCTCCCTGATCTCCCCACGACGATGCTCCACCAGGACCATCACGCCCGACATCAGATCACCCCCCCTCGCTCGAAGATCTCCGCTACCCGCTCGGCCACCTCCTCGACCCCCCCGGTGATGATCTCAGCCCCCTCCCCCACAGGGGGCGAAAAGAGCCTCTCGAGGAGGACCTTCGGCCTCACCCCCTCGGGCTCCAGCCCCAGGGCCTCAAGCCCCAGGACCTTGATCTCCTTCTTGGCCACCCGCCTTATGCCGAGGATGGAGACATAGCGAGGCTCGTTGATCCCTGACTGGATGCTGAAAAGGGCCGGCAGCTCCACCTCCAGCACCTCCTCAAGCCCCGCCTCAAGCTCCCTCCTCACACGAGCCCTCCCCCCCTCCAGCTCCAGGGAGGTGACCAGGGTGGCATGCGGTATGCCCAGGAGCTCGGCCAGGGTCGGACCCACCTGGGCGTAGCCGTCGTCTGCGGCCTGGACCCCCACGAGGATCAGGTCGTGGGGCAGGTCCTTGATGAGCTGGGCCAGGACCCTGGCGATGGCGAAGGCGTCCGGGTCCTGAAGCCGCGGATCGCTGATGCGGATCGCCTGATCGGCCCCAAGGGCCAGGGCCCGCCTCAGGACCTCCTCGTCCTCCTCACCCCCCACCGTCACGACGGTGACCTTTGCGCCTGAGCGCTCCTTGATCCTCACCGCCTCCTCCAGGGCATAGCTGTCCCAGTCGTTGAGCACAAAGGGCAACCCTTCGGTCTTGACCCTCTTGCCCGTGGGATCCACCTGGAGGTCGACCTCGGCCACCTCCGGAACCCGCTTGAGACACACCACCACATCCATCTCACACCTCCATCTGGAGGGCCTCGGCCAGAAGCTCCAGGATGTCCTTCACCTGGACCTTCCCCTCGAGGCCCGTGGTCTTCACCGCATCCTCCAGGTTCAGAAGGCAGAAGGGACAGGCCGTGGCGATGACCTCAGCCCCCATGGCCTCGGCCTCCTGAACCCTCAATTCGCTGTTGCGCGGCCCCTGCCCCGTCCCCTCCACCCACATCCTGCCACCACCCCCCTCACAGCAGAGGCTCAACTCCCTGGACCTGGAAAACTCCAGAAGCTCCAGACCAGGGATCCCCCTGAGGACA
>QMLK01000111.1 GCA_003646705.1 Deltaproteobacteria bacterium
GAGGGTTATGCGGGGAAAACGGGCGGCCTTGGCCACCCCCACCTCGGCGGTCAGGGCCCTAAGTCGGGCCTCTGCCGCCCGTAGATCGGGGCGACGCTCGAGCAGTTCAGAGGGAAGCCCTGGAGGGACGGGTCTGAGCCCCTCTACGTAGTCCCTCCTCGAGGGTTCAACGGAGGTGGTCCGGGGATATCTGCCGAGCAAGAGACAGAGCCTCTGCTGCACCTGCCCGAGCTCCTCGCGCAGAAGGGGAAGGGAGGCCTCTGCCATCTTGAGGGTCCTCCTGGCAGCCTTCACCTCCGAGAGGGAGACGAGGCCCCGCCGGTAGCGTCCCTCGAGGATACTTAGGGCCTTGCGGAGGTTCTCGACCCGCCGCTCAGCCAGCCCAAGGCGGCGTCCCAAGGCCCAAGCTTGAAAATAGAGGGTCAAGGCCTCCGCCACCACCGTCTGGGCCACCGTTCGACGGTTCTCCTCCTCGGCCAAGAGCCTCTCCCTGGCGGCCTCCTCAGCCCGGGCGAGGCGCCCCCAGAGGTCTACCTCAAAGGAGGCAGCCAGGGAGAGGTTGTAGGCGTCGGTGATGGAGACCTTCTTCTTGGGGACCGGGAAGGGGATCTGCACCGTCTGCCTCTGACGCTGGGCCTCGGCTGTGAACTCCAGGCGGGGGAAGCGATCGGCCCGAGCCGAGGCGAGATGGGCGCGCATCTCCAAGACCCTCGCCGCAGCCTGCTTCACATCCCAGTTCTCCTTAAGCACCTCCTGGACCAGTCGGTCGATCTCTGGGTCCCCGAAGACCTCCCACCACCTGTCCTCCGGGACGGGGTAGGCCTCAGGGGGGGCGTGTTGATAGGCAGGCGGAGGGCTGAGACCTGTATCAGGGGGACGGTACTGCGGCCCCACCCTTACGCAGGCCGAGATGAAGAGCACGCCCACCGACAAAAGAAGCAGGAACCCCTTCATCGTTTAAAGGCCCTATTATACAGGACAAGAGGGGGACCTTAGGGATTAATTCGTCGAGGGGATCGAAGGCCGTCCCGAGACGGCCAAGGGACGTCCTGTTTGACCCCCTTTGGCCTTTTCCCTATAATGGGCTCAGGGGGATGGAGCGAGGGCCTGGACTGAGAGAAGAGCGGGGTTTTGAGAAGACCCGTCCCCTGACCTTTCGGGATTACATAGGACAGGAGCGGATAAAGGAGAACCTGAAGGTTTACGTAGATGCGGCCAAGAGACGGGGGGAGGCCTTAGACCACGTGCTATTCTTCGGCCCCCCCGGCCTCGGCAAGACCACCCTCGCCTACGTCATCGCCCACGAAATGGGGGTGGGGATCAGGGCCACCTCAGGACCGGCCATCGAGAGGCCGGGGGACCTGGCGGCCATCCTCACCAACCTGCAGGAGCGGGACGTCCTCTTCATCGACGAGATCCACCGCCTGAGCAAACCGATAGAGGAGGCCCTCTACCCAGCCCTTGAGGAGTTCAGGTTCGACATCGTCATCGGCCAGGGCCCTGGCGCCAGGGCCATAAGGCTGGAGTTGCCCCGCTTCACCCTCATCGGCGCTACCACCAGGGTGGGGCTCCTCTCCTCTCCCCTGAGGGCCAGGTTCGGGGTCCTGATAAGGGTCGATTATTACTCCCCGGAAGAGCTCGAGAAGATCGTCCAGCGGGCCGCTGCCCTGTTGGACATCAGGTTGGAGGAGGAAGGGGCTCGAGAGATCGCCCTTTGCTCCCGAGGGACCCCCAGGGTGGCCCTAAGGCTGCTCAAGAGGGTGAGGGATTACGCCCAAGTGAAGGGAGACGGCGTAGTCACCGGAGAGATAGCCCGGGAGGCCCTCTCCTTCATGGAGATAGACTCCTTTGGGTTGGACAGGATGGACAGGGCCATCCTCAGGACCATCGTTGAGAAGTTCGGCGGAGGACCCGTGGGGATCGATACGCTGTCTGCAGCCCTCAGCGAGGAGAGGGACACCATAGAGGACGTCTACGAGCCCTTCCTCATCCAGATGGGCTACATCCACCGGACCCCCCGGGGCAGGGTGGCCACCAGGAGGGCTTACGAATACCTCGGGATAAGCCCTCAAGGGGCCGAACAGAAGGAACTCTTCTGAGATGGACTGCGGGCTCTTCGGCGTCTATGGCCATCCGGAGGCGGCCAACCTGACCTATCTGGGGCTGTACGCCTTGCAGCATCGAGGTCAGGAGAGCGCCGGGATAGTGTCATCCGACGGCAAAGGGCTTTACTGCCACAAGGAGATGGGCCTTGTGGCGGAGATCTTCGACCAGGAAGTCCTGAAGAGGTTGCCGGGTTCCAGTGCCATAGGACATGTCCGCTACTCCACTACGGGGTCCAGCCACCTGAAGAACGCCCAGCCCTTCGTCTTCGACTACTCCCGCGGGGGGGTGGCCATCGCCCACAACGGCAACCTCACCAATGCCGGTCTCCTCCGGAGGCAGCTCGAGAGGGAGGGGGCCATCTTCCAGTCCACCATGGACACGGAGGTGATCATCCACCTCTTCGCCAGGGTCTCCGAGGGACTGCACACGGTGGACAGGCTCATAGCCGCCTTGAGCGAGGTGGAGGGGTCTTACTCGCTGCTGCTCCTCACCGAGAAGGAACTGATCGCAGCCCGAGATCCCTACGGCTTCCGTCCCCTGGTGCTGGGGAAGCTCAAGAAGGGCTATGTGGTGAGCTCTGAGACCTGCGCCCTCGACCTCATCGGGGCCGATTTCATCAGGGAGATCGAACCGGGGGAGGTGCTGCTCCTCTCGGGCGACGGGCCCCACTCCTTCTTCCCCTTCCCCCGGGTGAAGCCCAAGTTCTGTATCTTCGAGTTCATCTACTTCGCCCGGCCCGACAGCTTCATCTTCGGCCACACCGTCTATCAGGTGAGGCGTCAGTTGGGGGTCCAGTTGGCAGAGGAGCACCCCGCCGAGGCGGATCTGGTCCTCCCCACCCCCGACTCCGGCTTCCCGGCGGCTGTCGGCTTCGCCCACAGCTCGGGGCTGCCCCTTGAGCTCGGCATCATCCGCAACCACTACGTGGGCCGGACCTTCATCGAGCCTCGGGATTCCATCCGCCACTTCGGGGTGAGGATAAAGCTCAACGCGGTCAGGGAGGTGATCGAGGGCAAGAGGGCGGTGGTAGTGGACGACTCCATCGTCCGCGGGACCACCGTGAAGAAGAACATGCATATGATCCGCTCGGCCGGGGCTCGCGAGATCCACGTCCGCATAAGCTCGCCCCCCATTATAAGCCCCTGTTTCTACGGAATAGACACCCCCACCAAGGAGGAGCTGATCGCGGCCAACCTCTCCATCGAGGAGATAAGGGAGTTCCTGCAGGTGAACTCCCTCGGCTACTTGAGCCTCGAAGGGCTCAAGAAGTGCGTGGCCGGGCACGAGGACAAGTTCTGCTACGCCTGCTTCACGGGGGACTATCCGGTGAGCCCCCCGGCGGAGAGGATGCAACTGGAGTTCTTCATAAAAGAGGTATGAGATGGACGAGAGGCAAAGGCTCCTGGAGATCCTGAAGGGGCGCTCCTACGAGGAACGGGAGGTGGTCCTCTCCTCCGGTCGTAGGAGCAACTTCTACATCGATGGCAAACAGACGACCCTGGACCCCGAAGGGGCCTATCTGGTGGGGAAGCTCCTCTGGAGGAGGATCGACGAGGGCCAAAAGGGGGTAGAGGCCGTGGGTGGACCGACCCTTGGGGCTGATCCCATGGTCACGGCCGTCGCCGTGGTGAGCTTCCTCGAGGGGAAACCGCTGCCGGCCTTCATCATCCGTAAGGAGCCCAAAGGGCACGGCAAAGGCCTCTGGATAGAGGGGGACAAGGCCCTGAGGCCCGGGATGAAGGTGGCCCTGGTGGAGGACGTCGTGACCACTGGGGCTTCGCTCCTCAAGGCCATTCGCGTGGCTGAGGAACACGGCCTTCAAGTGGTACAGGTCCTGGCCCTGGTGGACAGAGAGGAGGGGGGCAGGGAGAACCTCAAGGCAGCAGGCTATGACCTTGAGGCCCTCTTCACCAGGCGGGAGCTCACCGGGGGATGACCCTCCCCTTCGACCTCGAGGGAAAACTGAAGGAGCTCTCCGCTGACAACCGCTCCGGCGCCCTTGAGCTCCTGGAGCGGGGGACTGGGGTCCTCCTCGAACTCATCGAAAGAGGGGTCGCAGGGGAGGTCCTGGAAAGGGCCGCTCGGCGTATCATGGAGGCCCAGCCCTCCATGGCACCCCTGCTCAAGGTGGGATGGATCGCCCTGAAGGCCACAGAGGGCGGCCTTGAGGCCGGAGAACTGGCAGAGCGCCTGAGGAGGTTCCTCCACGAGGCAAGGGAGGCTCCACGGCTCATCGCCCAGAGGGCTGCCCCCCTCCTGCGGGACAGAAGGGTCATCGTCCTCTCCTTCAGCTCAACGGTGATCGAGGCCTTGAGGAGGGGAGATCCCCGGGAGGTCCTCTGCGCTGAGTCCCGCCCCCTCTGCGAAGGGGTCCAGACGGCCCAGGCCCTGGCCCGGGAGGGCTTCACGGTGCGACTGGGGGTGGACGCCCTCGTCTTCGGGCGAGTAAAGGAGGCGGATCTGGTGATGACAGGCGCCGATGCCGTTACGGCCCAGGGGGTGGTCAACAAGGTGGGAACCTATCCCTTGGCCGTCATGGCCCGCAGCGAGGGATGTCCCTTTTACGTCCTGGCCGGTTTCGAGAAGCTCCTCCCCCCGGAGCTCCAAGGGGCCTTCCGCATCGAGGGGAGACCCCCTGATGAGGTGGCGAGGGTGGAAGGGGTGAGGGTGGAGAACGTCTACTTCGTCCTCACCCCTCTGGAACTC
>QMLK01000112.1 GCA_003646705.1 Deltaproteobacteria bacterium
AAAACCCCAATTAAACCTCAAGTGACTGACCATAACGCTCGACGAGAGAGTTTAAGCGCCTTTTTATCGTATGACGTTATACTTTATTTTGAATAACACAATGTTTCAAAACTGTCAAGCCCTTTAAAATTTGGATTAGTTCTAATTCAAAAGACACTTGTAGATTATTAAGGACAACAGCGCCTCAAAAACTAACTCTGCGTAAGGCGTGACAGACACACCCATCACATTATTTGTCCTTATAAGAGCAGGCCTATAATCTCGGGGGGTGAAACGGGGCACCTATGGGAAGATCTCCCCTAGCCCGAGAAGCAGATAATGCGGCAGATAATGCGCCAGTCCAGCTGACCTATTGCCAAAGCCCTCTAAGTGTGCTTTAAATATTTGTGATCCATTTCTCAAGTCTTTTCAGGAGGCCTTGCCGTGAGCGTATGGAAGGAGGCTTTAAGGATCTTCTTGGTCGGGTTCCCGGGGGTCTTCCTAACCCTGACCCTTTTGTGCTTCTCCATCTACGCCCTGAGCGGCCTTATCAGGCTCTGGGAGAAGAAGAAATAGATCGAAGTCAGCTCACTTAAGGAGGAGGGAAGATGGAAAGCTTTCTCGGTGCCGTCCTGTTGAAGACCGGGGTGCTGAACCTCCAGGTCAAACACGTGATAATGTGGTTGATCGGTTTCCTCTTTATCTACCTGGCCATCAAGAAGGACTATGAACCCCTGCTACTTCTGCCCATAGGCTTTGCCATCTTCGCCGTCAACCTACCTCTGACGGGGTTGATGGAGAAGGAGCCCCAGGGGCTCCTCTACATCTTCTACCATTACGGCCTCGAGTGGGAGGTGATCCCTCCCTTGATCTTCCTCGGGCTCGGGGCCATGACCGACTTCGGCCCCCTCATCGCCAACCCCAAGACCCTTTTGCTCGGGGCGGCGGCTCAACTGGGGGTCTACATCTCCTTCTTCGGGGCCTTGCTGTTCGGCTTCAGCATCCCCGAGGCGTGTTCCATAGGGATCATAGGAGGGGCGGACGGACCCACCACCATCTACACCACCGTCCACCTCGCCCCCCACTTGCTCGGGGCCACCGCCATCTCGGCCTACTCCTACATGTCCCTTGTGCCCATCATCCAGCCCCCTGTGATGAAGCTCCTCACCACCCAGAAGGAGCGAAAGATCGTCATGAGGCAACTGCGGCCGGTTTCCAAGACGGAGAAGATCCTCTTCCCCATCGCGGTGACGCTGGTGTCCTGTCTGCTGGTGCCGGCTGCAGCGCCGCTGATGGTGATGTTCATGCTGGGGAACCTCTTCAGGGAGTCGGGCGTGGTGAAGAGGCTCTCGGAGGCGGCCCAGAACGAGTTGATGAACATCGTGACGATCTTCCTGGGGATCTCAGTGGGGGCCACCATGTCCGCGGACAAGTTCTTGCGTCCCCAGAGCCTCACGGTCTTCGGCATGGGGCTTGTGGCCTTCATCTTCAGCACCGCCGGTGGGGTGCTCTTCGCCAAGTTCATGAACCTCTTCCTGAAGGAAAAGATCAACCCCCTGATCGGCAGCGCCGGGGTCTCCGCTGTGCCCATGGCCGCACGGGTCAGCCAGAAATTGGGGGCTGAGGCCGATCCGAAGAACTTCCTCCTGATGCACGCCATGGGACCGAATGTGGCGGGGGTCATCGGTACCGTCATGGCGGCGGGGTTCTTCATCTCCTTGGCCGGACATTGAAGGGTAACCCCTCCTGGCTAAAAATAATGGTTGTTTTTTACCATTGAGTTGTTTATAATCTCACTTGTGTGACAATTCGAAAAACCTCGAAAGAACAGGAGGGGAAGATGGAGAGGAGGCTTGACATCGGTGGAAAGCTGAGGGCCCTGCGCAACGAGAGGCGGATCTCCTTGCGGACCCTCGCCAAGCTGAGCGGGCTCTCCGTCAATACCTTGAGCCTTATCGAGAGGAACATCACCTCCCCCACGGTCAATACGCTGTACAACATCAGTCGGGCCCTGGGGGTCAGGATCAGCCACTTCTTCGACGAAGAGCGCACCGAGGACCTGATCTTCACCAAGAGGGACGCCCGTACCGTCGTGGAGATAAAGGAGAAGGGCGTGAAGGTGGAGAACCTCGGGGTCGGGCTGATCCAACAAGGGCTCGAGGGGTTCGTCGTCACCGCCAAGAAGGGCTGTAAGGGTCTGAAGAAGGGGACCCAGATGGGCGATGAGCTGCTCTTCTGCCTGAGGGGAAAGTTCCAGATATTCGTCAACAAGGACAAGTTCTTGATGGAGGAAGGGGACGCCCTCCTCTTGAAGGGAAACCTCCTCTATCGATGGGAGAGCGCCGACGAGGGGGATTCGGTCCTGTTGGTGGTGAAGGAAGCCCGCAAATAGCCTCCCCTTATGTCCCAAACATTGATCCTCGCCTCCGGATCTCCGCGGCGTAGGGAGCTCCTCGAAGGAATGGGTGTGGACTTCCGCGTCATTGAGCCAGAGATAGAGGAAAGGCCCAGGGAGGGGGAACCCCCTGCCTCTTTCGTCAGGAGGCTGGCCGTGGAGAAGGCCCGAAAGGTGGCCGAAGTCCATCCCTCCTCCTGGGTCCTCGGCGCGGACACCGTGGTGGTGCTCGAGGGGGAGATCATGGGAAAGCCCCAAGGGGCCTCAGAGGCCGCCTCGATGCTGAGGAGGCTATCCGGCAAGGTCCACCAGGTGCTTACGGCCTTTGCCCTCGTGAACCTGGCAGAGGGACGCCAGATCACGGGTCTGGAGACCACGGAGGTGAAGTTCGTACCCATGGACGAGACCGATATAAGGTGGTACATATCGACGGGGGAACCCTTGGGCAAGGCCGGGGCCTACGCCATCCAGGGAAGAGGAGGAGTCTTCGTCGAATGGGTGAGGGGTTCTTACAGCAACGTGGTGGGGCTCCCCTTGGCCCAGCTTCTGCCGCATCTTAAGGCCCTCGGCCTCTGGAGGCCGGAAGATGGGGGGACAGGTCAGGGATAACCTCTTACGGGTGCTGGAACGGATGGAGAAGGCCGCCTTGAGGGTCGGTCGCAGGCCCGAGGAGGTCCGATTGGTAGGGGCGACCAAGGGGGTGGATGTGGACAGGATCGCCGAGGCGGTGGAGAGCGGCCTCGAGATAGTGGGAGAAAACTACGTCCAGGAGGCCCTAAGAAAGCGCGAGGTCCTGGGCGACAGGGTCCGATGGCACATGATCGGCCACCTCCAGAGGAACAAGGCCCGTCATGCCGTGGGCCTCTTTGAGATGATCCATTCGGTGGACAGCTTGAAGCTGGCCCAGGAGCTTCAAAAGCGGGCCGCCAAGGAGGGCAGAGAGGTGGAAGTCCTCCTTCAGGTCAACCTCTCGGGGGAGGAGACCAAGTCGGGGGTTGCACCGGAAGGGGTTCAAGAGCTTGCCGAGGCCATCAGCGAGATGCCAAACCTCCGTCTGAAGGGGCTCATGACCATGCCCCCTTACTTCGAAGACCCCGACGGGGCCCGCCCCTACTTCCAGGCCCTGAGGCGCCTCAGGGACGAGCTGCAACGACGGGGCCTGCCCGTGGAGGAACTCTCCATGGGGATGTCGGCCGACTTCGAGGTGGCCATAGAGGAAGGGGCCACCTTGGTACGGGTAGGGACGGCCATCTTCGGCCAGCGGAGGCCATAGATGGAAAAGCTATGGGGAGGGAGGTTCAAAGAGACGACCCATAAGCTCGTGGAGGAGTTCACCGCCTCGGCGCCCTTCGATCTGAGGCTTTACCGCCAAGACATCGCTGGAAGCATCGCCTACTGCAAGGCCCTGGTCAAGGCAAAGGTCCTCACCGAAGAGGAGGGGAAGCGAATAGAGCAGGCCCTGCAGCAGATCCGTCGGGAGATAGAGGAGGGGAAGCTCGTCCCTCGACCAGAAGAGGAGGACGTACACACGTTGATCGAGGGCCGCCTCAAGGAGGCGGTGGGCGAGGCGGCGGGGAAGCTCCACACCGGCCGAAGCCGCAACGACCAGGTGGTCCTTGACCTGAGGCTCTGGCTCAGGGAGGAGATCGATCACTTGCTCGAGGCCTTCAAGGATCTCCAGGGCACCTTGGTAGAGCTGGCTGAGAGGCACCTCGGTGTTGCGGCCCCGGGTTACACCCACCTGAGGAAGGCCCAGCCGGTTCTGCTTTCGCACTACTTCATGGCCTACTACGAGATGTTCAAGAGGGATCGGGCCAGGATGGCCGAATGCAGGCGAAGGGTGGACGTGTTGCCCCTGGGAAGCGGCGCTCTGGCAGGGAACCCCTACCCCATAGATCGGCAGTACCTGGCCGAACTCCTCGGTTTCTCCCAGATAAGCGCCAACAGCATGGACGCGGTAAGTGACAGGGACTTCGTCGTGGAGTTCCTGGCCGTCGCCTCCATCGCCATGATGCACCTGAGCAGGCTGTCAGAGGAGCTGATCCTCTGGTCCTCCACGGAGTTCGGGTTCATAAGCCTGCCTGAGGCCTTCTGCACGGGCTCAAGCATCATGCCCCAGAAGGTGAACCCCGACGTGCTGGAGTTGGTGAGGGCCAAGACCGGGAGAGTCTACGGAGCGCTGGTGACGCTGCTGACCGTGCTGAAGGCCCTGCCACTCACCTACAACAGGGACCTGCAGGAGGACAAGGAGCCCCTCTTCGATGCGGTGGACACCCTGAAGGCCTCCCTGCAACTTATGGCTCTCCCCCGCAAGGGGATAGAGATCAGAGGGGAACGCCTCCAAGGGGCTGCCGAGGAGGACTTCACCCTGGCCACCGACCTGGCCGATTACCTCGCCCACAAAGGGGTCCCC
>QMLK01000113.1 GCA_003646705.1 Deltaproteobacteria bacterium
ACCGTGAGCTTCGACCCCTTGTTGATGACCTTTATCTTCACCGATGTCCCGGTGTGACGTTTGGCCTTTATGATGCCGCTCAGCTCATCTCGGGTCTTTTGCTCCACCACGATCCTCAGGTCCTTGAGCCCCCTCAAAGTGGCGTTCCACACGGCATGATAATCGTAGGGGTACTCCACCTTCAACTCGCCCTTGACGTAGGCATAGGTGGCCACCCCAGCGCCGGCTCCTGCACCGGCTGCCACCAAGTAAGCGCATCCGCCGAGGGAGAGACATAATGACAAGACCATTAAGACCCGCAGCAACTTCATCTCGGCCTCCTTTTTTGATTTTTTGCCTGAAGATATCACGCCCTGGGACGGACTTGCAAGGAGAGGGCCTTCTATCGGCTCAAGACCTGGAGCCGACCTCCTGCAGCACGGCCCGACAGATGGCCAGGTCCTCCTCGGCCGTGCCCCCGGAGACACCGACAGCGCCGATCACCTCCCCTTCGACCTCGATGGGAAGCCCTCCCGGCAGGGTGCTCAAGCGGTCGTTCCAGTCGTGGGGGTGGAGGCCGAAACCGGGCTGCCGGGGGTCGCCGAAACGGCCCACCTCGGTGGTGGGGACCCTGAAGGCAGCGGCGGTCCAGGCCTTGTCCCGGGCTATCTCGGCGGTTGGCGCTGGGGCCCCGTCCATGCGGTGAAGGGCCACGAGCCATCCCCTGTCGTCCACAATGGCCACCGAGAAGGGTTTCCCGAGCCTTTTGGCCTTGGAGACTGCTCGGTGGAGTATCCTCTTCTCCAGCTCCAAGGACATCCTCATCGCGATTCCTCGTACAGGGCCACGATCCCCGCCTGGCTCACCGCGGTGTCGCTGATCCCCTCCAGCCCCGCAGGGATGCCGCTGCAGCCGATCCCGCCGATGACCTCCCCTTCCTCGTCGGTCACCGGTATGCCTCCAGGGATCAAGCACAGCCGGCCCTTCCCCCTCCCGATCATCCCGAAGGCGTGGTCCCCGATGCGTTGGCCGACGTTGCGGGGGTCGAGCCATCGGGAGCCCAGGAAGGTTGACATCCCCCAAGCGACGGCGGTGAAGGCCTTCTCGATGGCGATATCGGTGGTGGCCATGGCTGCCCCGTCCATCCTGTGCACGGCCACCAGGGCGCCGCTCCGGTCCACCACCGCGATGGAGCAGGGATAACCCGCTACCTCCCGGGCCCACCGCTCGGCGGCTTCGAGCATCCTCAGGGCCATGTCCAAGGTCAATTCCTTCATCTTCCTCCTCAAGAGGGCAGGTCCCGGGTGGCCACCAAATCGACCCCTGTGCCCAAGAGGTCCTCGAGGACCACCTCTCCGGCCCTCAAGGGGGGCTTCGCCCTGACCTTGGCCAGGGCCTTCATCGCCTCCCTCAGCTTCTCCTTCGGGATGGGGCTGGAGGTCCTCACGGGGAGGAGGGGCACCCGGCTCCCTTCGGTCAGGACCGTGGCGGTCAGGACCCTCACGGGGTTGCGAAACTCCTCCACCACGTACCTGCGACCCTCCTTGCAGCGACAACCCGTGACCTCCAGGACCTCGCCTTCCCTTGAGACCTTCAAGGTGGCCCGACACCCGAGGGGACAACCGACGCAGATGATCTGTGCCTCCTTCATCCCGCCACCTCGCACTCGACCCTGATCTCCGCCACCCCGTCGGGGAGCCGGCGAAGGTCCTTAGGGGATAGCTCCACTTTGATCTGCTCGCTGGGCTTCACCACCCTGAACCTCTTCTGCCAGAGGTCCCCCACCCGGACCCTCATCCCCTCCTCCATCTCTCGGACGCGCAAGAAGAGGGTCACCGGTCCCTCCCCCCTTATCCTCTGGGGGACCACGTAGCGGACGTTGCGCCCCGGCCGGAGGCATATCTCCCGCCCTTCGGTCCTTTCCCCCTTGGCGAACCTCACCGCCCCTTCGGCGGCCAGCTCCGCCTCCCATGAGCAGTTGTCCACCAGGTCGTGCACATGCAGTACGTTCCCCCCGGCGAAGACCCCCGGCACCGTCGTCTCCCTCCACTGATCCACCGTCGGCCCTCCCGTCAAGGGGTCCAGCTCCACCCCTGCCCTCCGGGAGAGCTCGTTCTCTGGGATCAGGCCCACCGATAGCAGCAGGGTGTCGCATTCTATCTGGATCTCGGTCCCCGGGATGGGCCGCCGATGGGGGTCCACCTTGGCCACGGTCACCCCCTCGAGGTGCCGTTCCCCGTGGACCTCGGTGACGGTGTGTTCGAGCAGCAGGGGGATGTCGAAGTCGTGCAGGCACTGCACCTCGTTCCTTATGAGCCCCCCTACGTAGGGCAGGATCTCCACCACGGCCTCCACTCTCGCCCCCTCCAGGGTCAGGCGCCTGGCCATGATCATGCCCACGTCCCCCGAACCCAGGATCACCACCCTGCGGCCCGGCAAGAGCCCCTCCACGTTCACCAGCCGCTGGGCTGTCCCGGCCGTAAATATCCCCGCAGGCCTCCCCCCAGGGATGCCCAACTGGTCCCTGGTCCGCTCCCGACACCCCATGGCGAGCACCACGGCCTTGGGGCGGAAGCTCTGCAGCCCCCCCTTGTTGATCACCCTTATCCCCCTCTCCGGGCTGATCTCCAGGACCGTGGTCTCGAGGAGGGTCTCCACCCCCAGGTCGTAGACCCTATCGATGAAACGCTTGGCGTACTCAGGACCGGTGAGGTCCTCGCCGAAGTAGAGGAGCCCGAAGCCGTTGTGGATGCATTGATGGAGCAGCCCCCCGAGCTCCTCCTGTCGTTCTACGAGCAGGACCCTCTGGGCCCCCGCCTCCTTGGCCCTTATAGCGGCGGCCATCCCCGCGGGGCCTGCCCCGATGACCGCAACGTCCACCCCTTGCAGCCTCATCCCAAGAGCTCCTTGCTGCGCAGGGGCAGCAGTTCCGAGCCTTTCCCCTTCTTGGTCACTTCGGTCTCCGGGATCCCCAGTTCCCTGGCCAGGATCTTTATCACCCGTGGGGTGCAGTAGCCCCCCTGGCAGCGCCCCATGCCGGCCCTGGTCCTGAACTTGACGCCGTCCAGGGTGTTGGCCCCCCTCCTTATCGCCTCTACGATCTCCCCCTCGGTCACCGTCTCGCAGCGGCAGACCACATGGCCGTATCGGGGGTCCCTCTCGATGAGGGACTGCTGTTCCTCCGGAGGGAGGTCGACGAAGGAGGGGGGCGCCTCCAGCCTCGGCTCAAAGGATGGGTCCTCCTGCAGCCGGAGCCCCTCCTTCTCCAAGAGCCTCAGCACCTCCTTGGCCGTAGCCGGGGCGGCGCTCACCCCTGGGTAGCCGATGGAGACGTTCACGAAGCGGGGGACCTTCCTCGAGGCCTCCACTACGCACTCGTGCCAGCCCAGCTCCCAATTGCGGAACATCATGAAGCCGGCGAAGGTGTGGATGACGTCCCCCTCGCTGACCCCGGGCAGGACCTTCCGCAAGTTCCTGAGGGCTGTATCGGCCATCTCCTTCGTGGTGGAGTTGTCCCCCTTCCGGCCCAACCTCAACACCACCCCGAAGAAGAGGTTGCCGTAAACGCTGGGGACCACGATGTTCATCTCCCCAGGGGCCTCAGGCCTCATGTGGATCTCATGGGACACGAGGTGCCCCAGGTCCTTGTCGAGGATGCCTATGAAGCCCTTGACGGGGTAGAGGACGAACTCGTCGGCGTTGAGGAACCTGGCCACCCTGTCCACGTAGACCCCTGCGGCGTTGACGATGAAGCGGCAGCGGACCTCCCCCCTGTTGGTCTCCACCAGGAACTCCTCGCCCGAGCGTTCGATCCCCAGCACCTCCGTCTCCAAGTGGACCTCCACGCCGTTGCGGCGGGCGCTCTCGGCCAAGGCGATGGTGAGCCGCACGGGGTCGACCACAGCGATATCGGGGTTGTAGAGCGCCCCCACCGCCTCCCTGCTGACGTGGGGCTCCATGGCGAAGAGTTCGTCCCGGCCCACGAACCTCAGGCCCGTAAAGCCCACCTTTTCGGCCCGGGTCTTGAGCTTCTGATATTTGGCCCGTTCCTCGTTGTTGCGTATGAGGGTGAGCTCTCCGATCCTCTTGAAGGGGACCCCCAGCTCCCGACAGAGGGGCTCCATCATGGGGATGCTCTCCCAGACCAGGCGGCTCCTCTTGTACTCGGGCCGAAACTCCAGGGCATCCGCCCCCTGGCAGACGATGCACATGTTGGCCTTGGTGCTGCCCCAGCCGAGATCCGGCTCCCTCTCCAGGAGGGCGGCCTCCACCCGGTAGCGGCTGAGCTCCCTGGCCACCGCTGCCCCCAATACCCCTCCGCCGATGATGAGGACTTCGGTCTGGAGCCAAGCCATCTCGACCTTGTGAAATACTACACTTTCTTCGCTTGGTCAAGCAATTTTATCCGCGTCGGCGTTGAATTTTGACCGAAAGCCTCCTATACTGCAGTCCCGCATGGTGGCGGGAGTAGGGGTCGATTTGGTGGTAGTTGGAAGGGTGGAGGCGGCCCTCAAGAGGTGGGGTGAGAGACTCAAAGGGCGCCTCTTCACCTCGAGGGCGAGGGAGGAGGCCGCGAGGTCCCCCCATCCCTCGGCAAGCTTAGCCGCTCGCTTCGCCGCCACGGACGCCTTCCTCACGGCGCTGGGCAGCGGTGTCTTTCAGGTCCCCTTCAGCGAGATAGCGGTCATCAGGGAACCTTCCGGGAGGCCGCGGCTTGAGCTTCACGGCTCGGCCGCAGGGCTATGTAGGGAGAAGGGGGTCAAGGGGGTCCACCTCTCCCTGTCCCATGACGGGGGGG
>QMLK01000114.1 GCA_003646705.1 Deltaproteobacteria bacterium
CCTCTTCAACATCCCCGTGGTGACCTTCCAGGACTGCCCCGGCTTCTGGATCGGCTCTGAGCAGGAGTGGAAGGGGATCCTCAGGCACGGGGCCAAGACCCTCTTCGCCTGGGCCGATGCCACTGTGCCCCTGATCTCCATCATCATTGGCAAGTCCTACGCCGGGGCCCACTACGCTATGCTCGACAAATCCATCGGCGCCGACCTAGTCTTCGCCTGGCCCACCGCCAAGATAAATATCGTGGGGGCCGAGACCGCTGCCAGCGTCATCTTCGCCAAGGAGATAAAGGCGGCCCCTGACCCCAAGGAGGCGGCCAGACAGAGGATCGAGGAGTACCGCACCAAGTTCGAGCACCCCTATCAGGCCGCCGAGCGGGGTTATGTGGACGACGTGATCATGCCGCGGGACACGAGGCGCTACATCTGCATAGCCCTTGAGGTACTGCAGAACAAGCAAGTGGCCAGGCCCTGGCGCAAATACTCCAACATCACCCTGTAAGGACAGAAAAGGGGGAGGAAGGGTCACCTTCCTCCCCCTTGATGCCTCAGCTTAAGAGGTGGGTCGTTACATCAACCTCCTCTCCCCTCCCTCAACCACTGCCTTCAAGGCCTGTTGGGCCTCCCTCTGATAGGAGGGACGATTAGCCGCGCGCCTGAAGGCCTCTTCGGCCTTCTTCAAGTCGTTAAGATGCCACGCGCAATAGCCCATCATGAGATGGGCATAGCCATCGTCGCCCGAGGAGGCGGCCAGTTTGAAGGCATCGTAGGCCTCCCGGTACCTCCTCAGGCGGTAGAGGATCTCCCCCTTCCTCAAGAATCGCCCCCTGGTCGGGTCCTTTGACAGGGCCAGATCGAGGTACTTGAGGGCCTCGGTGGTCCTTCCCGCCATCAGATAAAGGCTTGCGATACGATCGCAGACCTCGGCCGAGGGGTCAGAATGGAGTCGTTCTAAAGCTTTGGCCGCCTTCACCCAGAGGCCAGCCGATTGGTAGAGATGGGCGAGCTCCTCCCTGACCTTCCGCTCGTCCCGGAACCTCAGGGCCACCTCAAGGGCCGCAGCGGCCCGGAGGTACTCACCCCGTTGAAGATAGAGGCTGGCCAGGGCTCGCCAATAATCAGGCCTTGCAGGGTGGCCTTCGAGGAGTCCTTTAAGGTGCCGAAGGGCCTCCCCCGCCCTTCCTCCGGCTTTGAGAAGCGATACGGCCCCGTAGAAGCGAAGTTCGGGGTCCCTTGTGAGCTTCCAGGCCTTCAGAAAGGCCTGGGCTGCTTTGAGGAAATGGCCCCCTTCGTAGTAGGCCTTGGCCAGGTTCTGCCAGCTTGGTGCATCCTCGGGCTTCAGCTTCGTGGCCTCGAGCCAATACCTAAGGGCCTCGCCTTTCTTGCCCAACCTCCAGCAGATGTTGCCCATCTGGAAGGAGAGCAGATGATGGCGCACGCGAGGGTGCTCCTTCCGGAAGGCCTCAAGGCGCTTGAGGGCCTCCACCAAGTGCCCGGCGTCCACCTCCTCCCTGGCCTCCCACAAGACCTCGTGCACCTCTTGGGGGACCTCGGTAGAGGCACGAGCCCAGACGGCCAAGCTCAGGCACAGCAAGGCAAAGAGAAGACCCCTGAGCATCATCCCCCCTCGAGCCTAAACCTTATGGTCACCGCCACCCAGGTCTCCACAGGCCTTCCTCGGACCTTTCCCGGGACGAAGCGCCACCGCCTGACCGCATCCTGAGCCGCTCGCTCGAAATAGCCCTCAGGGGAGGCCTCAAGGACCTCGACCTCCCCCACCCGTCCCCGACGGTCTACGAGGAAACGCACCTTGACGAAGCCCTCGACCCCTGCCCTCCTCGCCCGTAGGGGGTAGATGGGCTTCGGCTGTTCGACGGGAATGGGCACCTCGTCCACCTCCTCCGCCTCAAAGGTCACCTCGGAAGGGGCAGGCGGTGGAGGGGAGAGGGAGATCCCTTGGGCCAATTCGGGGGTTATCTCCAGGGCGAAGGCAGGAGGGTCGAGCTCCAGTTGGGGGGGACGAGACTCCACTGGCACCTTAGGGCACACCCTCGGGACCTTCAACCTTTTCGGGCTCTGAGGCAGCTCCTTGGGTCCCTTGGGTGGAGGTGACGGTGCAGGAGGAGGGGGCCTCAGGTGGACCCGAATCCCCTCCTCGGGCAGCGGCCCCCTGGAGACCCTCACCTCCCCCTGCAGTAAGAAGGGCATGGAGGAGAAGATGAGGAGGTTGATGAAGAGGGACAGAAGCAGTGCCCTGAAGCCTTTCGCCATCTCATCCCCCCTCAGGCCTCATGGCCGCGATGCTCACGTCCTTTACCCCCGCCAGGCGACACTGGTCGAGCACCCGGATTAGGAGCCCCGTGGGGCTGCGTCTATCCGCCGCCACCACCACCGCTACCTCCGGGTTTTCGGCAAGGTACCGCTCCATCAGCGGCCTGATGCTCCTGATGTCGACCTCGCGGCCTTCGACGAAGATGTGCCCCTCGGCGGTCACGGCCACCACGACGTTGGCCCGCTCAGGTCGTGCAGTGAGGGCCGTGGGGCGATCCACCTGGACCCCTGCTTCCTTGACGAAGGAGGTGGTGACGAGGAAGAAGATGAGGAGGATGAAGACCATGTCTATCAAAGGGGCCATGTTTATCTCCACGCCCTCGCTCCGACGAAAGCGCCTCCACCTCGCCATCAGATCCCCCTGGATCGAGCGGCTACCCGTGCGGCGAACTCCTCAAGGTCCCGGGCCACCCTCTCCGCCTTCCGGGAGAGCAACCCGTAGGCGAAGAGCCCCGGGATCGAAACGAGCAGGCCGCTCACGGTGGTGATCAAGGCCTCAGAGACACCAGCGGCCAGGGCCTTGGGGCTACCTGTGCCATGGATGGAGATGGCCCAGAAGGTGGAGATCATCCCCAGGACCGTCCCCAGCAGCCCCAGCAGGGGCGCCACGGAGGCCAGGACCTTTACGGTCTTCAGGGGCGCCGAGAGCTCAAGCTCCACCTCCCGGAGGGCCACCTCCACCTCCCGAAGGCCGAGTTTCCCCATGACCTTGAGCCTCTCGAGGAGCAACGCCTTCGGTCCCCTCCTCCGAAGGGGGGTTTGGCCGCGAAGGTAGGCCAGGGCCTCCTGGAGGTCCCCTTCGGCCCTTCCCTCCCTCCAGAACTCCAGGCCCTTCTGTACCACCAGGGTCCACATCCAGACCGAAAGGCCCACGATGGGCAGCATCATCACCCCACCCCCATGGAGGTACCCCAGAACCTCCGTCATTCCGCGGCCTCCAAGAACCCCATCAGGGCCACCGCCCTCTCTTCCATCTCCGTCGAGAGCCTCTCGGCCCTCGAATCGAAGAAGGAATAGAGGAGCATCACCGGGATGGCCACCGCCAATCCCACCTCCGTGGTCACCAGGGCCTCGGAGATTCCCCCGGCCATCATGCGGGGATCGCCCGTCCCGTAGAGGGTGATGGACCTGAAGGTGCTGATGATCCCCACCACCGTGCCCAGGAGCCCCAGAAGGGGCGCCACCGCCCCCAACACCCGCAGCCCGGGCAGGAGGTGGCTCAGGCGCATCTGCTCCCTCACCAGGACCTCCTCCATGGTCGCCTCAAGGACCTCCCGGGGGTTACCCCGTTCCTTGAGCAGGGCCAACATCACCCGGGCTGTGGGGTGGTCTCCTTGGCCCTCGAGCAGCTCCTGACACTGCTGCCACCTTCGGCTTCGGGCCAGCTCCAGGGCCCTGTCGAAGACCCCCCGCGGGGCCTTCAGCCGCCTCAGGAAGAAGAGGGAGCGCTCAAGGACGATCAGGAAGGCCGCCAAGGCGATCAGCAGGATGGGGATCACGATGGGACCACCCGAACGGAGGTGTTCGTAGAGGTTCGGCCTCCTCATCGCGTAGCTCAGGGCGGCGCCCCCCGAGGGATCGAAATAGACGGCCTCGGCCTTCCCGTCCATGTAGCGCTTCACGTTCCTCTTGACCCACCAGGGCAAGCTCCCCGAGAGGGCGAGGAGCCGGCGGTTCTCCTTCCCGTACACCAGGGGGCCGACCTCACCCTCCCTGCGCCAGTAGGCGGTGAACTCCCCGAGGCGGAGGACCTCCCCCTGGACCAGCTCCCCTTCCGGCGAGATGAAGCCCCCCTTCCTCTTGACGATCCGCCCCGAGAGCTCCATCTCCTCAAAGGCCAGCTCCACCAGGGCCCTTATGTCCTCGAGCCCGGGGAAGCGTCTCTCGTCCAGAAGGCGCCCGAGGCGCTCAAACCGCTGAGGGGCCTCCGGGCTGCTCAAGGAGTGGCGGAAGAGGGCCTCCAGGTCCTTGGCCGCCCCCCGGACGATGCCCTCGAGCTCCTTCATCTGCTGCTCGAGATCTGACCGCTGGCGACGAAGGTCCTCAAGCTGCCGCCGGAGGGCCGCGAAGTCGGCCTCAAGCCCCTGGACCTCCCCCCTGAGACGGCGGACCTCCTCCATGAGGGAAACGATCTTGGCCTTGAGGGCCTTGCGCTCGGCGGCTATCCTGTCGGCGGAGGACCTCCTCTCCCTCAAGGCCTCCAGGCGGTCCTGCTCAAGTCCCTTGAGGACCTCCTCCACCTGGCCGCCCCCGGCAGCCACGGGTTGAACCAAGGCCAAGATGAGGACCCCGAGGATGGCCCACCTCATGGCTCAAGCCTCCCTATGGGGAGCTTGATCAGCTCAGCGGCCCGACGCCTCGAGGCCATCTCCATGGCCCTCTGAACCTCCCGGGAAAGGCCCCTGGGCAGCTTCTCCCATCTCCCCGTATCGGGGTCGAAGCGC
>QMLK01000115.1 GCA_003646705.1 Deltaproteobacteria bacterium
AGCCCAAAGGGAGGAGGCCTACCGGGTCCTGGCCGAAGAGGTGAGCAGGGGTCATCAGGCCTACGTCGTCTATCCCCTGGTGGAGGAATCCGAACAGCTCGACCTGCGCAACGCCACCGAAGGAGCGGAGAAACTGGCCCGGCGTTTCCCCCAATGGCGCGTGGGCCTCATCCACGGCCGCGTGAGGTCCGAAGAGAAGGAAGCCGTCATGCAAGCCTTCAAGGCCGGAGAGATCCAGGTCCTGGTGGCCACCACGGTGGTGGAGGTAGGGATAGATGTACCCAACGCCACGGTGATGTTGGTGGAAGAGGCCCAGAGGTTCGGCCTGGCGCAGTTGCACCAGTTGCGGGGCCGCATCGGAAGGGGGCCAAACCCCTCCTTCTGCCTCCTGGTGACCAAGAGAGGACTGACCGAGGAGGCCTTCAGGCGCCTCAAGGTTATGGAGGAGACCAGGGACGGCTTCAGGATAGCGGAGGAGGACCTGGCCTTGCGAGGCCCGGGGGACATCCTTGGGGTGCGACAGTGGGGGATCCCCAAGTTCCGGGTGGCGGAGCTCCCTCGCGATCTTCGCCTGCTCATGGAGGCCAGGAGGGAGGCCTTCAGGCTGGTGGAGGAGGACCCTGACCTCCAAAGGCCCCAGCACCGAGCCCTGAGGGAAGCGGTCCTCCAGAGGTGGAGCGATAGGCTGGATCTGGCCCGCATCGGCTGAAACCCCAAGGGTAAAGGCTTGAACCCCTCCCTCCCTCGTGATATTTTTCACTTCACCCAAAAACCATAAAGGAGGAGGATATGGCGTATGAGAACATCCTCTACGAGGTGAAAGACGGGGTAGCCAAGATCGTCATCAATCGACCGCCCTACAACGTGCTGGACATCCCCACCATGCGGGAGATCGACGAGGCCCTGATGGACGTGAAGGCCAGGGAGAAGGAGCTCAAGGTCCTACTCATCACCTCCAGTGGCGAGAAGGCCTTCTCCACAGGGGTGGACGTGAAGGACCACACCCCAGAAAAGATGGACGAGATGATCGAGGTCTTCCATCGGATCTTCCGGATCATGGCCACCTTGGAGATCCCCACCGTGGCCGCGGTGAGGGGATATGCCCTGGGCGGGGGCTGTGAAGTGGCGCTGTTCTGCGACATGGTGGTGGCATCGGAAAAGGCCCAGTTCGGACAACCGGAGATAAAGGTGGGGGTATATCCATCGATGATCGTGGCCTGGCTGCCACGGCTCGCGGGGATGAAGAAGGCCATGGAGATCATCCTCACCGGGGACTCTATCTCGGCCCAGGAGGCGGAACGTCTGGGCCTGGTAAACCTGGTGGTCCCCGAGGAGAGGTTCGAGGAGGAGGTCCAGAAGTTCATCGGGAGGCTCACCGACAAGAGCCCAGTGGTCCTGAGGATAGCCAAGAGGGCGATCCTGGCGGGCGTGAGCGGGGACTTCGAGACAGGGCTCGAGAACTCCGAGGTGATCTACAAATACGCCCTGATGAAGACGCAGGACGCCAACGAAGGCCTCAAGGCCTTCCTCGAGAAGAGGAAGCCCGAATGGAGGGGACAGTGATGGTCACGGCGGGCATCGACATAGGCTCCTTGACCACCGAGACGGTCATCCTGGACGATGGCAAGGGGGTCCTCGGCTACTCCATAATCCTTACAGGGGGCTCAAGCC
Source organism: Deltaproteobacteria bacterium (assembly GCA_003646705.1). GTDB lineage: Bacteria > Desulfobacterota > B13-G15 > B13-G15 > B13-G15 > B13-G15. Next base: position 1,672 of record QMLK01000115.1, read on the forward strand.
GCGAGGCGGCCAACCTATCCCTCGAACAGGCCACGAGGTTCGCCAACATAGAGCGGGACCGGATAGAGAGGATCGTGGCCACGGGCTGCGCCAGGGGCATCGCAGAGTTCGCCCAGAGGAAGGTCACCGAGATCACCTGTTTGGCCAGGGGGGTCAACTACCTCTTCCCCGATGCCCGCACCGTGATAGACATCGGCGGCCAGGACACCAAGGTGATCAAGGTGGACGAAAGGGGCACGGTGGTGGAATTCGACATGAACGACAAATGTGCAGCCGGCACCGGCCGCTTCCTGGAGGTGATGGCCAAGGCCCTGGGGGTGGAGCTGGACAAGATGGGGGAGAAGGCCTTGAGGGCCAAGAAGGAACTCTCCATCTCCAGCGTCTGCACCGTCTTCGCCGAATCCGAAGTGGTCTCCTTGGTAGCTCAAGGGGAGGAGGTGGAGGACATCCTCCGGGCCATCCATAAGGCCATCGCCAAGAGGACCGTGGGGCTGCTGGAGCGCACCGGAGGACCGGCTCCCAGGGTCGTGATGACGGGAGGTGTGGCCAAGAACATAGGGGTGGTGAGGGCCCTGGAGGAGGAAATCGGGATGCCCCTGGCCATCTACTACGAACCCCAGATAGTCTGCGCCTTAGGGGCGGCCTTGATCGCCCGCGAGGGCTGAGGTGGGACTCCTCGGGAGGCTGAAGGAAGGCCTGGCCAAGACCCGAGGACTGCTGGCCGAGGGGACACGGGGGCTTTTGCGCCCGGGAAAGGCGATTGAGGAGGGCCTCTGGGAGGAGTTGGAGGAGCTGCTGATCGAGGCTGACGTGGGGGTGGCAGCCACCCAGAGGCTCCTCGAGGTACTGAAGGAGGAAGCCAGAAGGAGGGACCTGAAGGGGGCCGAGGACCTATACCCCTTGCTCAAGGGGGAGATCCTCCGGACCCTCAAGCCATGCGAGGCCCCCTTTCGCTTGCAGAAGGAGCGACCCACCGTCGTCTTCGTCGTGGGGGTGAACGGGGTCGGGAAGACCACCACCATCGCCAAGATAGCCCACCGTTACACCTCCCAGGGCAGGAGGGTGATGGTGGCGGCAGCGGACACCTTCAGGGCGGCGGCCATAGACCAGCTCCAGATATGGAGCCAACGGGCCGGGGCCCAGATGGTGAGACATCGAGAGGGGGCAGACCCCTCCGCAGTGGCCTACGACGCGCTGCAGGCGGCCTCCGCCAGGGGCTACGACCTTCTGCTGATAGACACCGCAGGACGCCTCCACACCAAGGGTGATTTGATGGAGGAGTTGAAGAAGACCAAGAGGGTCCTGAAGAAGCTCAAGGAGGAGGCCCCCCACGAGGTCCTCCTCGTGCTGGATGCCACCAACGGCCAGAACGCCCTCGTGCAGGCCAAGACCTTCCACCAGGCCCTCGAGGTCACGGGGATCGCCCTGGTGAAGCTCGACGGCACGGCCAAAGGGGGGATCCTGGTGGCCATAGCTGAGGAGCTGAAGATCCCCCTCCGATTCTTGGGGGTCGGAGAGGGATTGGAGGACCTTGAGGACTTTGAGGCCGAGGCCTTCGTCGAGGCCCTCTTCTCCGAGGGCGGGGCGACCTCCAAGGCCTCAGCCTGAGAGGGCCCGTAAGGCCTCCTCTTCCTCCGAGAAGAGTTGAAAGACCCTTTCGAGGCGTGTGAGCTTGAGGACCTCCCTCACCGTCCCCTTCAAGCCGCAGAGGGCAACGGTGCCCTCCCTGCCCAAGGCCTTCAGGAAGGAGACGAGGACCCCGAGGCCGCTTGAGTCCACGAAGTCCACCGCCGACAGATCTATCAAGACCTTTTTGTTGCCCTGACCGATGAGCTCAAGCCCTCGCCTCTTGAACTCAGGGGCGCCGTGGGCATCGATCCTCGCCTCCAGGGGTCTGATCACCAAGACATCCCCCCTCTTCTCCTCTTCCAAGCGCATCTTCGCCTCCTGCCGAGAGGACTCCTCCTTAGTATCGGCAGAAAGGCCCAATGAGTTTAACGGATGTCTCAGAACTTCACCCGAGGGGGCCTCGTCGCCTCCTTGGGGGCCTCGAAGAAGGGGGCAGGCTCGAAGCCCAACATCCTGGCTATGAGCACCGTGGGGAAGCTCCTCAACTTGGTGTTGTAGAGCCTCACGGCCTCGTTGTAACGACGCCTCTCCACGGCGATGCGGTTCTCGGTACCGGCCAACTCGTCCTGAAGCCTGATGAAGTTCTCGTTGGCCCTGAGCGCCGGATAGTTCTCCACCACCATCATCAGCCTGCCGAGGGCCGCGGAAAGTTCCCCTTCGGCCCTCAGGCGCTCCTCGAAATCCCTTGCCTCCCTCACCTTAGATCTGGCCTCCGTTACCCTCTGGAAGACCTCCCTCTCGTGGGCGGCGTAGGCCTTGACCGTCTCGACGTAGTTGGGGATGAGGTCCATGCGCCGCTGAAGCTGATTCTCCACCTGGGCCCAAGCGGCCTTCACACCCTCCTCGAGCGTCACCAGTTCGTTGTAGGTGCCCTTCAGGTAACCGAACAGCACGAGGAGGACCAAGACGACGATCCCTAAGGCGATCAACCCCTTCCTCATCTCCCCTCCTCCATCTCATCTATCCAAAAGGCCAACCTCCTCACCTCCTCCATGTAATCGGTCATGAGCCGCAGCAGCTCCTCCCGCGTGGGCTTGACCTTGCTCTCCTTGATGGAAAGGGCCGCCTGGAAGACCTCCTCCCGGAGGCCCGCCACCTCACAAAGGGCGCGGATGACCCCTGACCTATTTGGCGGGATCTCCAACCCCTTGAGGTAGAGCAGGCCCTCAAAGACTATGGAGAAGGCCACTATGGAGCGGGCCAAAAGGGTGGAAAGGTCTCGGGGCCTCCCCCCACTGCTCACATAGGCCTCCCTCAAGATGAGGAGCTTTCCCTTCACCTCCCGCTCGCACTGCAGCCTCAGGTCCTCCCCCCGGATCCGCAGATCCTCAAAGGGGTCCCTACCGTAGAGGAGGAGGTGGTGGAGCTTCATGTCCAAGAACTCAAGGGGGAAGCTGTCCAGGGATCCCTTCACGTATTCCTCGGTCAGGAAGAGGGGCACGGCTACGTTCCTCTTGCGCCACT
>QMLK01000116.1 GCA_003646705.1 Deltaproteobacteria bacterium
CCCTCCCTTCGCATCCCCAAGGGCACTGCTGCGAGGGCAAGGCCATTACCTCCTCTCTTTGATGCGGGCGCTCTTGCCGCTGCGCTCCCGGAGGTAATAGAGCCTCGAGCGGCGGACCTTTCCGCGGCTGACCACCTCGATCTTCTCGATGAAGGGGGAATGGAGGGGGAAGATCCTCTCCACCCCCACACCGTAGGAGACCTTCCTCACAGTAAAGGTGGACTTGGTGCCCCCTCCCCTTTTCCTGATCACCACCCCTTCAAAGACCTGGATCCGCTCCTTGTCCCCTTCTTGGATCCGGTAATGGACCCTTACGGTGTCGCCGGGGCGGAACTCTGGGTGGTCGGTACGTAGATATTCCCTCTCTACCACATCCACCGGATTCATCTTCCATACCTCCCCAAAAGCCTGTCGACGATGATGGCCGCAGCCGTGCGGACCGAGAGATGATTATACCCCCATCCTTCGATGGGTTCCAGCCGGAAATCGGCCTTGAGCACCACCTCCTCGCTCAACCCCCAACCGGTCCCTAAAAGGATGAGGAAGGGAACCTCCTCCTCAGCGATCCTCCGCGCCATCTCCCCGCAGTCGGTGCTCTGAGGCCATCTCTTGGCGCTGGTGGCCACTGTCCTCGGCACCTGGCCCCACCTCTCCTTGAGGACCCCCACGGCATCCTCCAGGGAATCGACGAAGTGGACCAGTCGTAGTGCCTCCTTCCTCGTAGGGTTATGGTTCGCCCCCGGCCCTTCGGTCCAGTGTCTCACCATCCTCAACCCGAGCTCCTGTTGGGAGCGCAAGGGGGTGATCACGAAGAAGGGACCCATGGCATAGGTCCTGGCCAATCTGGCCAGATCGTGCACATCTATGGTGGTCAGGGCGGTGGCCACCACCCTTCCCTCCCTGTCGTAGACCGGATAGTGAAGGAGGGCGAGGGAGACGTGCTCAAAGCCCATCCCCTTCCCCCCTCAGCCCTTCGAGGTAGCGCCTCTCGTCCTCCTCAAGGGCCGCCTCCTCCAGGAGATCGGGCCTCCTCTGCCAGGTCCGCAGGAGGGCCTGCCGTCTCCTCCATTGTCTGATCCTGCCGTGGTCTCCGGAGAGGAGGACCTCCGGGACCCTTTTGCCCTCGAACTCGGGCGGCCTCGTGTACTGGGGGTACTCCAGGAGCCCTCCCGAGAAGGAGTCCTCCTCAGGGGCCTCCGCATCCCCCAGGACCCCCGGCACCAGACGGCTCACCGCATCTATCACCACCAGGGCTGCGAACTCCCCCCCGCTGAGTACGTAGTCCCCGATGGAGAGCTCCTCGTTGACGAAGGACCGAACCCGCTCATCCACCCCTTCGTACCTGCCGCAGACCAGGGCTATGTGGCCGAAGGCCGCGAGCCTCCTGGCCACCCTCTGATCGAAGGGAACCCCCTGAGGGGTCATGAGCACCACCCAGGTCTTGGGGTCTCCCTCGAGGAGGGCCCTGATGGCCCTGACGATGGGCTCGGGCTTCATGATCATCCCCTTCCCCCCGCCATAGGGGTAATCATCCGCGACCCTGTGTCTCCCCTCGGCGTAATCCCTGATGTTGATCACCCTCACCTCCACCAGGCCCCTCTCCTGGGCCTTGCCGAGGATGCTGCCCTTGAGGGGGGATGAGAAGATCTCGGGGAAGAGGGTCAAGACGTGAAAGGTCATCCTTCCTCCAGCAGTCCCTCCAGGAGCTCCACCACCATCCTTCCCCCTTCTCGGTCCACCTCCAGCACCACCTGTTTTATGGCCGGCAACATTATCTCCCCCTTCTCCCCCTCCACCACATAGACGTCGCTTCCCCCGGTCCTCAAGATGGAGGTGACCCGCCCCAGGGGCTCCCCCTCCTTGGTGAAGACCTCAAGTCCTATGATCTCCTCCCAGTAGTACTCGTCCTCCTCCAAGGGAGGGAGGTCTTCCCTCCGCACCAAGACCTCGCTTCCCCTCCACCTCTCGGCGTCTTCCCTGTCTCGGAGGCCCTCAAGGGATACGATCAGGAGGTCCTTGTGGGGGCGGACCTTCAACACCTTGAAGGGGCGTAAAAGACCCCTCCGTTCGTCCTTCAGATAAAGCCTTTTATATCGAGAAAGAAAGAGGGGATCTTCCGGGTTGTAATACCTGACCCGTAGATCCCCCTTTACTCCATGTGGTTTGAGGACCTTGCCGATGACGAGGTATTCTTCACCTCGGGGGTCCTCTTTTTTACTCAATGATCTCCAACACAGCGCGTTTGTTGTTCTTGGTGGAGGCAGCGCTCAGGATAGTCCTCATGGCGCGAGCGGTCCTGCCCTGCTTGCCGATGATCTTGCCCAAGTCCTCCTTGGCCACAGAGAGCTCGATGACCGAGGTCTTCTCCCCCTCGATCTCCGTGACCTTTACCTGATCGGGGTTGTCCACCAAGGCCTTCGCGATGAACTCGATCAGCTCCCTCATCTGCATCGCCATCTCCTCCTTTTTCAGGACTTGTGTTTAAGGTCCTGTATCCCGGCCTTCTTTAGAAGGCCCGCCACCGCACCCGTAAGTTGCGCCCCCTTTCGGACCCACTCCTCGACCTTGTCCCTGTCCACCTGAATGAGGGGAGGGTCCTGCAGGGGATCATAGATGCCCAGCTTCTCGATGAACCTTCCGTCGCGCGGGGAACGTGAGTCGCTCACCACGATGCGGTAGAAAGGTCGATGCCTCGCTCCATATCTCGCCAGCCTGATCTTCACAGCCATCTGCCTCTCCCACCTCCTTAAGGATTTATTGCAACATACCCATCAAGGCCCTACCTCTGCCTCGCCTCAACCCCTTGATCATCTTCCTGGCCATCTGGAACTGCTTGAGCAACCTGTTTACCTCCTGGACACTGGTACCGCTCCCTCTGGCTATCCTCAAACGTCTGCTGCCGTTTATGATCTGAGGGCGCCGCCTCTCCTCCTTGGTCATGGAGTTGATGATGGCCTCCATACGCACCAGTTGACGTTCGTCCATCTGAAGGCCCCGCAACCCCTTCAACCCTTGAACCCCGGGGATCAACTTCAGCAGCTCCTCCAAGGGCCCCATCTTGCGCAGTTGCCTCAACTGCTCCCTGAAGTCCTCCAGATCGAACTCATCCCGCCGGAGCTTCTCCTCGAGGCGCCTGGCCTTCTCCTCCTCCACGGCGGCCTGGGCCCTCTCTATCAACGTGAGCACATCGCCCATCCCCAGGATCCGGGAGGCGATGCTGGAGGGGTGAAAGGGCTCCAAGGCGTCCAGTCTCTCCCCCACCCCTGCGAACTTTATGGGCTTTCCGATGACCGCCTTTATGGAGAGGGCTGCCCCCCCTCGCGCATCCCCGTCGAGCTTGGTCAGGATCACCCCTGTGAGGCCAAGGGCCTCCTCAAAGCCCCTTGCCACCTTCACCGCATCCTGGCCGGTCATGGCATCAGCCACCAAGAGCACCTCCCTCGGCCCGACCTCCTCTTTCAGCCGAACCAACTCCTCCATCAGGGCCTCGTCGATGTGGAGTCTCCCGGCGGTGTCGAGGATCACAGGGCTCAGGGACTGCCTTGAGGCCTCCTCTCTGGCCCTCCGGGCCGTCTCTACCACAGCCTCCCCTTCCTTCGGCAGATAACAGGGGACCCCTATCTGGGAGGCGAGTCTCTGTAACTGCTCCCCTGCCGCTGGCCTGTAGGGATCGGCAGGGACCAGGTAGGGCTTTTTCCCCCTTCCCTTCAACCAGAGGGCCAACTTGGCAGCCGTGGTGGTCTTCCCAGAGCCCTGTAAACCCACCAACATCACCACGGGGGTGGGACCCTTGAGGTCCAATTCGCGATGATCTTCCCCTCCCATCAGCCTTATCAGCTCGTCCCTCACGATCTTTATCACCTGCTGGGCCGGGGTAAGGCTCCTCATCACCTCCTCCCCCACCGCCCGTTCCTCTACGGCCTTCAGGAACTCCTTTACCACCTTGTAGTTTACGTCTGCCTCCAGCAAGGCGAGGCGCACCCCCTTCAGCGCCTCCCTCACGTCGGTCTCCCTCAGCTTGCCCTTGCCCCGCAGCTTTCGGAAGACCCCCTCTAACCTCTCACTGAGCGCCTCGAACACCTTTTCCCTTTTTTAGAAAACTATCCAAAAATTAAACGATAGATGAGGCCTATCCCTTTGTCAACCCCAACTCTTCGTCGGTCCCAAGGGACCTAAAGGGACCGGTTGAAGATGCGTTTGTACCACGGAAGGGGAGCCTTGGAGAACTCCAAGGAGTACTCCCCGTAGGAAAGATCAGAGATGGGCTTTACCGTTATCTTGACCTTAAAACGCGATTCGATGGAGGTCAGCTCCTCCCTCTTGTTGTTCAGCAGGTAATCGGCCACCTCGGGGGAGAGCCGCAGTTGCACCTCTTGGAACCCCCCGGTTATCACCCGCTCTTTGATCTTTCGGAGGACCGAGACCGCCACCGACTGAGGGGTCCGCACCCAACCCATCCCCTTGCAATGGGGACAGACCTGGTGGGCCTCTTCGAGTAGGGAGGCCCTCAGCCGTTGCGTGGCGATCTCCATGAGGCCGAGCTTGGAGATGGGGAAGACGTCGACCTTGGCCCTGTCCTCCTTGAGGGCCCGCTTCATCCTCCGCTCCAGTTCCCTCTTGTGGGAGGGGTCCCTCATGTCTATGAAGTCGATGACGATGATCCCTCCGAGGTCCCTCAGCCTCAACTGTCTCGCTATCTCCTCAGCGGCCTCCAGG
>QMLK01000117.1 GCA_003646705.1 Deltaproteobacteria bacterium
CCTCTTGGCGGGTGGGGGACTGGGCGGGGCGGCCTTCTCCTCGGCGGCCTCTGCTTTGGCCGCCTCCTCCTTGACCTCCTCCTTCTCAGGAGGGGGTTCCACCACCCGGCGTCGCCGCCTTATCACGGTGGGCTTGATCCTCTTCTCGATGACCTCTACCTTACCCTCCTCACTCATCAAGCACTCCTCCCCCACTCGTCTTGGCGGGCCAAGAGCCCCTCTACGAGGGCCTCGACGTCCTCGGGGGAAACCGACCTTCTGAGGCTCCGGAGGAAGTGGTCCCTGGTCCTCCTCTTGCGCAACAGCTCTATGCACTCCCTCCGTGGGCAGAGGTAGACCCCCCTACCCCCCAACCTCATCCTTTCATCCCACAAGAGCTCTCCCTCCCTGTAGGTGATCCTCAAAAGTTCCCCCTTTTCCTTCCTCTGGCCACAGGCCACACAGGTCCTCACAGGCCTATGAGACATACCCCTCGTCTATGTACTGCTTGGCCCGTGATATCATCTCCGAGGCCTCCTCGCGGCTCACGCCCACCTTGGTCAACTCCGAGGGGTCGGCTTGAAAAACGTCCCTTATGCACTGGAACCCTTCCTCCTTCAGGCGCTCGGCCACCTCAGGGGGGATCCCGGGGAGCCTCTCCACCGGCTCGTCGCCCCGACGGATCCTCTCGGCCTTCTCGTCCACCTCCTCCGGCTCCACCCCCAGCATCTCCCGGGCCGCCTTCACGATGGCCTCGCCTTTCTTGGTCCCTATGCCGCATATCCTGCCCAGTTCCTCGCCGTCGCTCTCGGCCACATCCTCGATGGAATAAAAGCCCTCGTCGTAAAGGATCCTGGCGATGATCTCCCCCACCCCAGGGATGGTCTGAAGCTGGGCGATCACCTCCTGGGAGAGCTTCTCCATCTTGGACTCGCTCTTGATGTCGATCTTCCACCCGGTGAGCTTGGAGGCGAGGCGCACGTTCTGGCCCCTCTTGCCGATAGCCAGCGACAGCTGGTCGTCCGGGACCACTATCTCCATCGACCTCTCCTCCTTGCTCAGGTAGACCTTGGAGACCCGCGCCGGGGCCAGGGCATTGCAGACGAACTTGGCGGGGTCCTGGCTCCAAGGGATGATATCTATCTTCTCGCCCCGCAGCTCCTGCACTACGTTCTGGACCCTCGAGCCCCTCATCCCTACACAGGCCCCCACGGGGTCCACGTCCGGATCGGTGCTCATCACGGCGATCTTCGCCCTCTCGCCAGGCTCACGGGCTGCGGCCATGACCTTGACGATCCCCTCGGCTATCTCCGGCACCTCCAACTCGAAGAGCTTCACCAGGAAGCCCGGGTGGGTCCGAGACAGCACGATCTGATATCCCCCAGGGGTCCGCAGGACGTCCAACACGTAAGCCCTTATGCGATCGCCTCTTTTGTAGACCTCCCTCGGCACCTGCTCCTTGCGCGGCAGTATGGCCTCGGCCCTGCCGAGGCTCACGATGATGTTGCCCCTGTCTATCCTCTGGACGAACCCGGAGACGATCTCCCCCTTCTTGTCCTTGAAGTCCTGATAGATGGTCTCACTCTCGGCGTCCCTCACCCGCTGGATGATCACCTGCTTGGCCGTCTGGGCGGCGATACGGCCGAGGTCGCTTATGTCTAGCTTCATCCCGAGGCTGTCGCCCAACTCGCACTCCGGGTCGATCTTGCGGGCCTCCTCCAGGGATATCTCCAGGTCCGGGTCCTCGACCTCCTCCACCACGGTCTTGAACTGGAAGACCTCTATCTCTCCGAGCTCCTCGTTGTAGTGGACCTCTATGTCCTTGTGACTCCCATAGCGCTTCTTTGAGGCCTTGAGGAGCGCGTCCTCCAGGGCCTCGATGATGTACTGCTTGTCTATCCCCTTCTCCCTGCCTATCTCCTCTATGAGGTAGTTGAGGTTCTCCATCTCCCTTTGCCCTCTAACTTCATACTTCTACATCAGGGTCGAGATTCGCCTTGGCCACCGATGAGAAGGGGATCTTGTAGACCTTGCCCTCCACCCGGAGGGAAACCCCCTCCTCGTCGCAGCCCATGATCTCGCCCCTGAAGTTCTTGCGCCCTTCCACGGGCTCTGAGAGCCTCACCCTGGCCCTCGAGCCGATGAACCTCTCGAAGTCCTCCCTCCGCTTGAGGGGCCTGTCGAGGCCCGGCGAGGAGACCTCGAGGTGATAGGAATAGGGAATGAAGTCCTCCACGTCCAGCAATTGCCCCAGCTCCCTGCTCACCTGCACACAGTCCTTCAGCGTCACCCCGCCCTCCCTCTCTATGTAGACGCGCAGGACCCAGCCCACCCTTTCCCTCTGGAACTCGATGTCCACCAAGGACAACCCCTCGTAGTCCAAGAGGGGGCGTACGAGGGCCTCCACCTTCCTGATTATCTCCTCCCTCTCCATCGTCCTTTACGAAAAAAGCGGGTCAGCACCCGCTTTTAAGCAGGTCAAAGTTTACTAAAAACTAACACACTCCTTCCAGGATGGCAACCCCTGCGTTGTTATCAGCGGGGCTGCTGTAGTAAGCTATTGCCATGGGGGTTAAAAGGCCCCGAATACTCATTACGAGGCCCAAGGAACAGGAGGGGGAATTTCTGCGCCTCCTCGAGGCCCAAGGTCTTGAGGCGGTGTCCTTCCCCACCATCGAGATCCTCCCCCCGGAGGACTGGGGACCTCTGGACCGGGCTATCCAGCAGGTGGAGCGCTACCAATGGCTCCTCTTCACCAGCGTAAACGGGGTCAAGTACTTCTTCAGGCGGTGGGGAGAAAGGAGGGGGGACCCCTTGCCTCCGATCAGGATCGCGGCCATCGGCCCTGCAACGGCCGAAGCCTTGAGGGACCGAGGGCTCCAGGTCCACTTCATCCCCCGACGATACCGAGCCGAGGAACTGGCCCGAGGCCTCATAGAACTGGGGATCAGGGGGCAAAGGCTGCTGCTGCCCCGGGCCAAGGAGGCCCGGGAGGTCCTGCCGGAGATGCTCAGGGCCGCAGGGGCAGAGGTGGAGGTGGTGGAGGCCTATCGGGCCTCCAGGCCCAGGGATGGAGAGCGGCTGAGGAGGGCCTTGGAGGGGGTGGACATGGTGGCCTTCACCAGCAGCCAGGCGGCGAGGAACTTCTTCGAGCTCCTCGGGGACAAGGGGCCCGAGGTGGCGGTGGCCGCCATAGGCCCTGTGACAGCCCAGACCTTGAGGGACCTGGGGATATCCCCTCAGGTGGTGCCCAGAAGCTATACCGTTGCGGCCCTGGCCGAGGCCATCGGCGATTACTTTCGCAGGAGGGTTGAGGATGTGCCAATCGACCGCTTACCTGATCAAGGACGGTAAAGAGGAGGAGTTCCTGACCGACATCGCCTCCATCGTCCCGGAGGAAGGAAGGATCCGCCTCGTCAACCTCTTCGGCGAGGAGAAGGTGGTGGAGGCGGAGATCGAGGAGATAAACCTCTTGGAGCACAGGATACTACTCAGGCCCCTCAAGTGAAGAAGGACAGGGTGGTGTCCCCGTAACGATGCCTTGAGGAGAGGGTGAGGCCCCGGGGTCTGGGGGCTTCACGGGAGGAGTGCTCCAAGACCACCACCCCCCCTGGGGAGAGGATCCTGGAGTCCGCTATCTGCTCCAGGGTGGTCTCCGCCACGCCCCTCAGATAGGGGGGGTCCAAGAGGATGAGGTCGAAGGGGTTATCCTCCTCGGCCAGAAGGCGCAGGGCCTTCTTCACCTCGATGGGGAGGACCCTGACGCGGCCCTCCACCCCGAGGCTCCTGACGTTCTCCCAGAGGACCTGAAGGGCCTCCCGCCTCCTCTCCACGAAGACCACCTCCTCTGCCCCACGGCTCAAGGCCTCAAGCCCCAGGGCCCCAGTGCCTGCGAAGAGGTCCAATACCCTCCCCAGGGACCTCCCCGGTCCCAGGATGTCGAAGATGGCCTTGCGGACCATGTCCGCCGTCGGCCTCGTGCCCCTGCCCCGTGGGGCCTTGATCCGCCTGCCCCTGAAGATGCCGCCCGTGATCCTCATCGTCCCTCGAGTTCCCGCAGGAGCTCAAGCATCCGCTCGTAATGGCTCCCTGGCCAGAAGACCTTCCCGCAGCTCGGACAGCGGGAGAAGCGCTCTTGGGTCCTGAAGACGTAATCGGGGACCTCCCCCTGCACCTCCTCGGGGGAGACCTCCTGAAGGGGGGTGTTGCACCTGAGGCAGCGGGAGAAGACCCTCCCCGACTCGGCCTTCAGGCCCAAGGCCTCCATCACCCTCCGAAGCTGAAAGAAGGGGTTGTCCTCCTCGAGGAAGAGGACCTTCAGGCCCTCGGCCCCTTCGGCCAACCTCCTAGTCTTGGTTATGAGCACACGGCCCTCCGCACGCGCCCGCTCCAGGAGCTCCCCCTCGTCCCCGCGCCAGTAAAGGGCGTCGAAACCCAAGATCCTCAGCCACTTAGCGAGCTTTCCCAGAGGACGATCGAGGGCGAACTTCATGGACCAGCCCCAGAGGGCCTCAGCGCCTCAGCAGGTCATGGGCCACCCTTCGAGCCTCCTCGATCACCTCCTCCTCCCCCTCTACCTTCCTCCGCCGCATCAGCACCTTGCCGTCGCAGATGAGGGTGTCGACACAAGAGCCATTGGCCGCGTAGATCAGGTCTGATGCGAGGTTGAAGTGGGGCACAAGGGCGGGCTCCTGAGGGTTCAACAGAAGCAAATCGGCCAGGGCCCCTTCTTTCAC
>QMLK01000118.1 GCA_003646705.1 Deltaproteobacteria bacterium
GGCTCAACCCTGCGGATCTCAGGCGCAAGATCCTCCGACTTCAGCAGGAGCTCTTCCGCTTAGCCACACCCCTTAGGGGAATCACCTATGAGTAGATTTTCTCATGAGGCAATTAGGGAGGCTGCCCCTCCGTCCTTGAAGGGTTCGGGGAAAGGGTGTATAAAATCAAGGGAATGGGGATGTAGCTCAGGGGGAGAGCATCACGTTCGCAACGTGAGGGTCGGGGGTTCGAATCCCCCCATCTCCACCAAAGGACGGCAAGGGGGGCTCGCCCCCTAAATCTTTTTGGAGGGCTCAAGGTGTTCGAGGGCACGGTGGGGATCGTCGGCACGGGGAAGATGGGGGAGGCCATCCTGAGAGGGCTCCTTCAGGTCCTGCCCAAGGATAGGCTCCTTGCGAGCGACCCCTTGGCGGAGAGGAGGAGGGTCGCTGAGGGGTATGGGGTGAGGGCCTTCGCAGATAACCTCCCCTTGGTTAGGGAGGCCCAGGTGGTGATCTTGGCGGTAAAGCCGAAGGAGGTCCGAGGGGTCCTCGAGGAGGTGGCGTCCGCCTTCGACGACGACAAACTGCTGCTTTCCATCGTGGCGGGTCTCAAGGCCGCTGCCATCTCCTCCCTCCTCGGGGGGCGGGGGAGGGTCATCAGGGCCATGCCAAATCTGCCCCTACAGGTATCGGCAGGGGCGGTGGCCCTGTCCCTCGGTCCCAAGGCCCGTCCCGCGGACCTGGAGGTGGCCAAAAGGCTCTTCTCGCCCTTGGGGGAGACGGTGGTGGTCCCAGAGGAGTTGATGGACGCCGTGACGGGCCTGAGCGGGAGCGGCCCTGCGTACGTCGCCCTCTTCATCGAGGCCTTGGCAGACGGTGGTGTGAGGATGGGCCTTGGCAGGGGAGAGGCCCTGAAGCTGGCGGCCCAGACGGTCCTCGGCACGGCCAAGATGGTGCTCCAGGGGACCCATCCAGCCCTGCTGAGGGAGATGGTGGCATCCCCGGGGGGGACCACTGTCGAGGGCTTGGCGGTCCTGGAGGAGAGGAGGGTGCGGGGGGCGATCGTCGAGGCCGTGAAGGCTGCTACCCTGAGGTCGAAGGAGCTCTCCGGGGATGGATAGGCCCGTCATCAAGGTGGACAGGGAGGGCCGTTGGTACTATCGGGGCTCGGAGATCGTCCGCAGAGAGGTCCTCGAGGTCTTCTGGAGGGTCCTGGAGCGCGATCAAGAGGGGCGCTATTACCTCAAGATGGGCGATGAGCAGGAGCCGGTGGAGGTGGAGGATACGGTCTTCCTGGTGCAGTGGGCGGAGTTGAGGGATGAGCCGGAAGAGCACTTTCAGATCAGGCTAAACGACGGAACGGAGGAGCGGCTCGACCTCTCCACCTTCTGGATCGACGAGAGGGGGGTCCCCTATTGCTTGGTCAAGAGTGGGAGGTTTCCAGCCCGTTTTCTACACCTCCCCTTCTACCAGGTGGCCCAGCACGCCTCCTTCGACCAGGAGCGGGGTGAGTACTTCGTAGAGCTCAACGGGAGGCGCTTCCCTTTAGGAAGGTCCTGAGCGACCAGCCCTCTTCGTCCCCCACCAGGGTTATGGCCCCGTGGAGGTCTGTGCGTAGCACCACCGCCCCCATCCCTTCGTACCTCCTGAGGACCCTCTCAGTGGGGTGGCCGAAGGGATTCCCCCGGCCCACCGAGATGACGGCGTAAAGGGGCCTCACCTCCTGGACGAAGGGGTAGGTGCTGGAGGTCTTGGAGCCATGGTGGGGGACCTTGAGGACCTCCGTCCTCAAGTCGTGGTCCCCCTTCAGGAGATGGCTCTCTCCGTTGGCCCCTATGTCCCCCGTAAAGAGGACGCTTCGTCCACGCCACTTCAGCCGCAGGACCAAGGAGGAGTCGTTGAGGTTTGAACGATAGCCCGGAGGGGGGTGAAGGACCTCAAAGCTCACCCCTGAGATGGAACGGCGGAAGCCCTCCCCCACCTTTAAGCACCTTACGCCCCTTTCCCTCAGGGCCTCGAGGAGCTCGAGGTAATCGGGGTAAGGGGGCCGGCGGCCGTTGTACCAGAACTCCCTGGGGCGGAAGTATTTGGCTATGAAGATGAGCCCCCGGTAGTGGTCTGGCTGAGGGTGGCTCAGCACCAGGTAGTCGATCCTCAAGGCCCTCCTCTCCCAGAGGAAGGGGGCGATCACCCTTTCGCCCACGTCGAAGTCGCTCCACGGGAAACCGCCCCCGTCGATGAGGATCCTTTGCCCTTCGGGGAGGCGGAGGAAGGCGGCGTCCCCCTGGCCCGCGTCGAGGAAGACCACCTCGAGCGTCCCTTTGGGCCTCGTCCTGAGGTGCCACCAGAGGCCGTCGATGCAGAGGAGGAGGCAGAGCCCCACCAGGATCGGCCCCTTGCGGGGGATCCGCCTCCACCATATGAAGGTGGCGCAGAGGGCGTAGAAGATGGAGGCCTCCAAGAAGGTGGGCCCCGGCAGGTAGAGGTGGGAGCCGGGCCAGGAGGCCAGGGCCTTGAGGCCCTCCAGGACCCCGAGGATCACAAAAGACCCCAACGCAAGCAGGGGTGAGGCCAGGGGAGGGTAGATTAGGGCCAGGGGCAGGGACAGGAATCCCAAGGGAAGGGCCACAAAGCCTATAAGGGGGATGGCGAGGAGGTTGGCCGCAAGGCCTACCGTGGAGACCAAGTGGAAGAGGTGAAGCGATATGGGATAGGTGGCGATCTGAGCGCAGAGGGAGATGACGAGGATGGCCAGTGCCCCTCTGGCCGCCCTCCTGCTCCAGGGACGGCCTCGGAGCCACTCCAAGGGGTCCCTCCCCGCCCCCCTTAGAAGGGCCGGGGCCAAGAGCAGGATCCCACCGACGGCGGAAAAGGAGAGCTGGAAGGAGGGCTCCCAGAGCGATCCAGGCCAAAGGAGCAGGATCAGGAGGGCGGCCAGAGAGAGGGCGTTCAGGATGGTCCTACCTCTGCCGAGGATGAGGGCTACTGCCGGGACCGCCACCATGATCCCTGCCCTTATGGCCGAAAGGGGAGCCCCCACCAGGAGGACGTAGAGGCCGACCACGGGCAAAGAGAGGATGCCCGCGAACCTCCTCACATGGCCCTTGGACAAGAGGGTCTCCGAGGCCATCAGGACCCTCTGAAGGAGGAGGAAGAGGAGGCCGGTGACGATCCCGATGTGAAGCCCCGATATGGCCAACAGGTGATAGGTGCCTGTTTTGCGCAGGGAGTCCTTGACCTCCTTCGAGAGCCCATCCCGTTGGCCCAACAGCAGCGCCCGCAGGACCCCCTCGGCCTCCCGAGGGGCGTAGAGGCGGAGGACCTCCTCGAGGCGTCCCCTTAAGGAGTCCACGAAGCGCAAGATGGGGTGGCCTCCGTCCCTGCCGAGGACCTCTATCGCCTCCGGGTCCCGGATGTAGCCGGTGACGAAAATCCCCCTCCGGGCCAGATAGGCCTCGTAGTCGAAGGAGCCCGGGTTGTAGAAGTTTCGGGGACGGCGCAACTTAGCCGGTGTCCTTATGCGATGGCCGTAGCGAAGCCCCGGGTTTCCCCTCACCGTCAGGCGGACCCGCCCCTCGGCCCTCTGCCAGCGACCCTCTCGGAGGAGGGCCTCCACCTGGAGGAGGATTACGGTCTTGTCGGGTCCCCGTCTCCGGGGGGACGCAGTTATCACCCCTTGTACCGCCTCGACCCCTTGGGGTCCGAGGCGCGCTATATGGCGAGGGGAAAGGGGAGGCTCAAGGGCCCTGTGGGAGAGGTAGGCCCCCAGGGGCACGGCAAGGGCCAAGAGCAGAAGATAAGGCCATCCCTTCTCCTTGGCCACCGTCGCCCCGAGGGCGGCTAGGGCAAAGGCCAAAAGGGTGGGCCCTAAGGGGGGATGCCCCCCTCCCAGCAGCAGCCCCCCGATGAGGGAAAGACACAGGGGGAGGAGCGGTGCCCTCCTGAAGGTGTGGGACATCCCTAAAGGAAGGAGGCCTCCTCCCATAGGCCCAAGGAGGCGATCTTCTCCTCCAGGGGCACGGCGTCCTCCCTCCAGCCCCGGGCCTGGAAATACCGGCGGAGGGCCTCCTCCACGGTCCTCTCCTCAAGGGGAGGATTGCCGTTGTCCTCCCGGAGGAATCGATCCGGCAGGCGGAACTCCTCTCTCCTCAGCCCCTCCCTCAGGTTGAAGAGGTGCTGCAAGTTCCAGATCCTCTCTGCGGCCAGCAGGACCTCTTCAGGTCTGATCCTCAACCCCACCACGGCCTCGAGCATCCGTCCGAAGAGCTCCGGGCCAAAGGTCCGGAGGACCGGCGGACGGATGCAGACCCCCATGGCGTTGATCAGGGTGATGAGCTCCTCGGCGTACTTGGCCATCAGGGGGATGGACACCCTCTGGGGCGGCTCGCCGAAGATGGCTACCTTCAACCCCTCGGGCATGTCCATCCCCCTGACGAACTCCTCCGAGACCCCGAGTTCCTCCTCCAGGGGGCCGAGGGTCCCCCTGAGGAGGTATTCGGCCGGGGAACGGGTCCTCAGGTGGTCCCCTCCCCTTACGTTGGTCAGGTAACCGAGGGTCCAGGTGTCCCACTTCGCCCTCGGATCCCTCACCGGCAGCTCCAGCCCCTTCACGTGCAGCGCGTAGGGCTCAGAGGCGGGGATCTGAGCTGCAGCCCGCTTTACCCCCTCTGCCAGCA
>QMLK01000119.1 GCA_003646705.1 Deltaproteobacteria bacterium
AACTGGCAGAGCCTGCATCCACAGCAGAGCTCTCCGAAGGCCTGGATCCCTTCAATGGACATCCTTCGTCCAGAACTTCTTGAAGAGGTTCCGCGCTATGATCACCCTTTGAATCTGGTTGGTCCCCTCGAAGATCTGCGTGACCTTGGCGTCCCTCATCATCCTCTCGACCGGGTAATCCCTGAGGTAGCCGTAACCCCCCAGGATCTGGACGGCGTCGGTGGTCACCTCCATGGCCACATCGGAGGCGAAGCATTTGGCCATGGCCGAGAGCTTGTCCACGCCGATGGCCGACATCCTGTCCCGCTCGTAGACCTTTTCGTCCAGCAGCGCTGCCGCCTTGTAGACGAGGGCCCGGGCCGCCTCTATCTTGGTGGCCATGTCGGCGAACATGAACTGCAGCCCCTGAAAGTCGGCCAGCTTCTGGCCGAACTGCACCCGTTTGGTGGCGTACTCGAGGGCGAAATCCAGGGCCCCCTGGGCGATCCCCACCGCCTGGGCCCCGATGGCAGGACGCGAGAGGTTCAAGGTCATCATGGCCAGCTCCCAGCCCCTGCCCTCTCCCCCTATGAGGTTCTCCTTGGGCACCACCGCGTTCTCGAAGATGAGGTCGGTGGTGTCAGACCCCCTCATCCCCAGCTTCTCCTCCCTCTTTCCGATGGTGAGTCCCTTGGTCCCCTTCTCCACCATCAGGACGGAGATCCCCTGCTTTCCCTTGGAGGGGTCGGTGGTGACGAAGACCGAGTAGAGGTCGGCCGCCCCTCCGTTGGTGACGAAGCACTTCCGTCCGTTGACGATGTAGAAGTCCCCTTCGGCCCGGGCGACGGTCTTAAGGGATGCGGCATCGGAGCCCGCCTCCGCTTCCGTGAGGGCGAAGGCCGCCAGGGCGTGGCCCTTGGCCACCCGGTCGTAGAAATAGGCCTTCTGCTCTCGGTTCCCAGCGATCATTAAGGGCATGAGCCCCACGGAGTGGGCCAGGATCATGAGGGAGCTGGAGCCACAGGCGTAGGCGATCTCCTCGGCCACGATGCACAGGGCGGTGATGCTGCCGTCCATCCCGCCGTATTCCTCGGGCAACATCAGGGAGAGGTAGCCCTGCTGGGCGAAGAGCTCGGCCATGTCCCAAGGGAAGACCCCTGCTCGATCGATCTCTGCGGCCCTTTTGGCCACCCTGGTGCGGGCGATCTGACGGACCGACTCCCTCAGGAGCCTGTTCTGCTCTTCGGCCATCTGCCAGGTCACCATCTCTGCCCTCCAGGGGATGCTTTTTAGAGAATCAGAAACTGGATTTATAACATACGGCCTTCGTCGGTGGCAAGGACGGCTCTCCTTGAATTCAGCAGGTAGAATATAGTATAACCTGCAAGGTTCGGTCGGGGAGATGGGGAAGAGGATCAGAAATCAAATCCTGCGGGCCCTCAAGGGGGGGCCGATGACCTTTTGGGAGTTGATCAACCAACAGGACTCCCACATTGTCGAGTTCATCGGTCAACTCCAGGGACTGATGCAGGAGGGCTCCATCCGATACGAGGGGAGACTCTTCTCCCTGCGCGGAGATGTCCCCTTGAGGGAGAAGCAGCCGGTCCTCTGCAGCCGCTGCGGCATCGGCGTGGAGATCCGGGGCTACTTCAAGGAGGTCCTGGACAGGTTCATCGATGTGACGCAGGATCGTCCCTTGCCCGTCAGCGACTTCGACCAGGGCTTCGTCCGCCCCCAGGACACCGTGGCGCGGCTCGCCTTCCTCTACGAACGGGGTGACCTGGAGGGGCAGGAGATCTTCATCCTCGGGGACGACGACCTGCTGAGCGTGGCCATAGGCCTCACCGGTATGGCGGCGAGGGTCCAGGTGGTGGAGATAGACCGCCGGATCACGGCCTTCATTAGGGATTTCTGCCGAAGGGAAGGGATAGGTAACATCGAGGTGAAGGAGTACAACGTCCTGGAGGAACTCCCGGCGGAGGAGCGAGGGAGGTATGACGTCTTCGTCACCGACCCGGTGGAGACCCGCAAGGGGCTCAAGCTCTTCGTAGGGCGCTGCATAGAGGCCCTGAAGGGAAGGGGGTCAGCCGGTTACATAGGCTTCACCCACAGGGAGGCCTCCTTGGAGAAGTGGCGCGACTTCGAGGGCTTCCTCATCGAGGCGGGCTTCGCCATCACCGACATCCTACGGGACTTCTCCATCTATCCAGAGGGGGAGAACCGCTGGGAGGAGTTCTACAAGACCTATGAGATCATGAAGAGGATGGACCTCCCCATGCCCGAGGTGGACTGGTACAAGTCCTCCTTCGTCCGCTTTGAGGCGGTCCAGGACCCCCGGGTCCCCCCCTTCGACCCCCCCAAGGACCTGAGGGAGCTCTATTTCGACGAGGAGTCCTGGGCTACGCCCCTGCCCTCCTATCTCAAGGATGAAGATAAGGAGGGTTGAGTTCCTCAGGAGCGCCGTCACCCGAGAGGACTTTCCCTCCGACCACCTCCCCGAGGTGGCCTTTGCCGGTCGGTCCAACGTGGGGAAGTCGTCGTTGCTGAACACCCTCTGGGGCAGGAGGGGGATGGCGCGGACCAGTTCCACCCCTGGCAGGACCAGGACCATCAACTTCTACCTCCTGGAGGGGGCTTACTACTTCGTCGATCTGCCGGGCTACGGCTTCGCCAAGGTGCCCCTGAAGATGCGGAGGATGTGGAGGAGGATGATGGAGACCTACTTCCGCTCCCGCGGCAACCTGCGGGGGGTGGTCCTGATCATGGACGCCCGCCTCGGTCCCACAGAGCTGGATCGCCAGATGCTCGAGTGGCTTGATGCCTTGGGGCTGAAGGCGATACCGGTCTTCACCAAGGCGGATAAGGCCTCCCAGAGGGAGCTGGCCCAGGCCAGGGCGGCCCTTAGATCCTTAGGGATCTCCCCCGAGGAGGCCGTCATCTTCAGCGCCAAGACCGGCCAGGGCAAGGCCCACCTATGGGCCAGGATCGGCAAACTTCTCCAAGCGAAAGCGGCCTGAACTCCAGCGCAGGTAGTCCCCCTCGTGCCAACTGCCCACGTTGAAGTAGCGGCCCACCCTCTCCCCCGTCCTCCACAGGGAGGCCTCGGCCTGGTGGGAGTGGGCGAGGATCACCACGTCGAAGCCCTCCCTTATCTTTTTCTCGGCGAAGCGGCGGAGCCTCCGGGCCACCTCCATCGCACCCCTTTCGTTCCTCCTCGACCAGGCGCTCCACCAGAAGGCCACCTTGGTGACGATCCCCGGCCCCAGGGCATCCAGGAGGCGGCAGGTGAGGGGATTCTTCAGGAGGAGGGAGGGGAGGTTGTAGGGAGGGCCTGCGGCCCTGTCCCCATGGGCCAGGTAGAGCCGTTGGTCGCCCAAGTGCATAGTGGCCTCCCACCGATGGCTCTCCACCTGCACCCCGCCGATGCGGCCCCTCAGGTAGAAGTCGTGGTTTCCCTCGAGGAAGATGATCCTCGTGCCCTTCCTCTGGAACTCCGCCAGGGCCTCCTCTATCTCGCTGTAGAGGGCGGAGAGTCGTGAGGGGCGATCGAAGCCGAACCAGAAGTCGAAGAGGTCCCCCATCAAGACCAGGCCCTCGGGGGATGTCCCTCGGGCGAGGCCCTTGAGGGCTCGCCAGCTCTCGTCCTTACGGAAGGGGTTGAAGTGGGCGTCGCCCAGGAAGATCCATTCGGTCACCTGCCCACTCCGCAGTAGCGAAAGCCGAGGCGGGCCATCTGTTCGGGTTCGTAGATGTTCCTCAGGTCGACGAAGATGGGTTCCTTCAAGAGGGCCTTTATCCTCTCGAGGTCGAGCCTGCGGAACTGGTTCCATTCGGTGACGATCACCAAGGCATCGCTGCCTGAGGCCACCTCGTAGGGGCCGGAGCAGTAGGTGACCTCGGGCAGGACCTTCTTGGCGTTCTCCATGGCCGCCGGGTCGTAGGCCTTGACCTCTGCCCCTTCCTTCAGCAACCCCCTGATGATCTCTATGGCGGGGGCCTCCCGGATGTCATCGGTGTTGGGCTTGAAGCTGAGCCCCAAGACCCCTATGGTCTTCCCCTTTAGGGTCCCCCCCGCCATCTGCCGGATCTTTTCCACCATCCTGGCCCTCTGCCGCTCGTTGACCCTCACCACCGCCTCGACGATCTCCATGGAGCAGCCGTGCCTCTGTCCCATGTGGATCAAGGCCTTGGTGTCCTTGGGGAAGCAGGAGCCGCCGAAGCCGGGCCCGGGATGGAGGAACTTCCGCCCGATGCGGCCGTCCAGGCCCATGGCCTTGGCCACGTGGTGCACATCGACCCCCAGGGCCTCGCAGAGGTTGGCTATCTCGTTGATGAAGGAGATCTTGGTGGCCAGGAAGGCGTTGGAGGCGTATTTTATCAGTTCGGCCGTCTCCGGCGTGGTGATGATGAAGGGGGTCTCTATGAGGTAGAGGGCGCTGTAGATCTCCTTCATCACCTCGATGGCTTCTTGGCTCCTGGCCCCTATCACAACGCGGTCCGGCCTCAGGAAGTCCTCCACAGCGGCCCCCTCCCTGAGGAACTCGGGATTGGAGACCACCTCGAAGGAGGCCCCCTTGGGCACCTCCTTCCTGAGGACCTCTTCAGCCCATCGGGCGGTCCCCACCGGCACCGTGCTCTTCAGGACCACCACCTTCTCCCCCCTCATGGACC
>QMLK01000120.1 GCA_003646705.1 Deltaproteobacteria bacterium
CTGCCCTGGGAACGCCAGAACTCCGCTACTCGCTTAATCTCCTCTTCTGAGACGTAGGCTCCATGGACCCGCTTCAAGCGGGAACTGCCTGGGGGCATGAAGAGCATGTCCCCGGAGCCGAGGAGGTGTTCGGCCCCGGTGGTGTCCAGCACCGTGCGAGAGTCTATCTTGCTGGAGACTTGAAAGGAGATCCGCGCTGGGAAGTTCACCTTGATGAGCCCCGTGATGACGTCCACCGAGGGCCTCTGGGTGGCCAGGACCAGGTGGATCCCCGCAGCCCTCGCCATCTGGGCCAGCCTGGTGATGGATTCCTCCACCTCGCGGCGGGAAACGATCATCAGATCGGCCAGTTCGTCGATCATCACCACGATATATGGGAGGGGGCTGGGGCCCCCTTCGGACTGATCTCTGGCCCCCTCTCTGATCCTGCGGTTGTAGCGTTCGATGTGCTTCGTGCCCTGCTGGGCCATCAGGGAATAGCGGTGTTCCATCTCCTCCACTACCCAGCGCAGGGCCGCCGCTGCCTCCCTCGGGTCCGTCACCACGGGCAGCAACAGATGGGGGATGTCCTCATAGGAGGAGAGTTCGAGCATCTTGGGATCTATCAGGAGGAACTTGATCTCTTCGGGGGTGGCCCTGAAGAGGATGGAGGTGATCATGCAGTTCATGGAGACGCTCTTGCCGGAGCCCGTTGAGCCCGCCACTAAGAGGTGGGGCAATTTGGCCAAGTCCAGCACGAAGGGCTTCCCCGAGATGTCCTTGCCCAGGGCCAAGGTGAGCTTGGAGGGGGAGCCCTGGAAGGCATCCGAGGCGATCACCTCTTTGAGGTAGACCGTCTCCCTCACGGGGTTGGACACCTCTATCCCCACCACCGATTTGCCCGGGATGGGGGCCTCGATCCTCACGCTGTGGGCGCTCAAGGCCAAGGCCAAGTCGTCTTCGAGGTTCACGATCCGGTTTATCTTGATCCCTGGGGCGGGCTCGAACTCGTAGACGGTGACCACAGGGCCTGGCCTCACCTCCACCACCTTCCCCTCCACCCCGAAGTCCCTCAACTTGTTCTCCAGCAACTGGGAGGTGGCCCAGAGGGTCTCCTCGGAGAGGGTGACCTTCTCCTTCCTCCCCCCGGACAAGAGGGTCAAGGGGGGCAGGCGCCACCCCCCTTCGGCGGGTTTCGGGAAGGGCAGTTCCTCCTGTCTGGGCTCCACCTTGGGCTTCTCGGTGGGCACGATGAGGGGCCTCTCCTTCTTGGGGGCCGAGGCCCTCCTCTTCCCCTTACCCCCTCTGAAGGGGCTTGAGAGGGCCCTCAAGGCCCTTCTCACCCCCCCCACCAACAACTGGCTGATGGGCAAACCCGTTATCAGGACGAAGGCACCGACCAGGGAGAAGCCGCAGAGGATCAAGGTCCCTCCTGTGTTGAAGTACCTGGTCAGCAGGGCGGTGATAGCCCGCCCCAGCAGGCCGCTGTCCAACCCCTCGAGGCTCAAGAGGACACTGGAGGCCAAAAAGGCCAAGACTGCGCCGCTCCAACGGAGCGTCCTCGCCTTCAACCGGAACCCCGAGAGCACCCAGACCCCGAGGAGGGCCAACAGGAGCACGAAGGGGAAGGCCATCCCTCCGAAGCCTTGCAGGAGCAAGTCAGAGGTCACGGCCCCTATGATGCCCCCCCAGTTCTTCACCTCCCTCGGATGCGGCACGTAATGGCTGAAGGAGGGGTCCTCGGGGTGATAGGAGATGAGGGCGATGAAGAGGAAAAGGGACAAGAAAAGGAGGGCTATTCCAGCGAGCTCTCTGGCGATCCTCCTGTAATCCATCTTCACATCCCTATGATCACGGGGATGATGACCGGGCGCCTGCCCATCTCCTTCTTGAAGAAGCGCTTCAAGACTCGCCGTACCTCCTCCTCCAACTCCGTCTCGTCGGAACGGCCGGTTTCGGAGATCTCCTGCCACATCTCCAACAGCTTGGCCTTAGCGCGCTCCAGGACCTCCCCGCCCCTCTCCTCGAAGAAGACCCCCCGGGTGATGATGTCAGGCCCGGACACCAGCTCCCCGGTTTGTCCCTTCACCACCATGATGGGGACCACCATCCCGTCCTCCGACAGATGCCTCCTGTCCCTCAGCACCACGTCCTCCACATCGCCTACGCCCTTGCCGTCCACGAAGACCTTGCCGACCTCCACCCTCCCCGTCAGTTGGAGGTCCCCGTCCTTCAACGTGACGATCTGGCCGTCCTCCACCAAGAGGAGGCCTTCCTCCGCCATCCCCATCTCCCGCCCGAGCTGAAGGTGCTGGACCAAGTGGCGGTACTCCCCATGGATGGGGATGAGGTGACGGGGCTGGACCAGGCTCAGGAGCAGTTGAAGCTCCTTCCTGTGGGCGTGGCCCGAGGCGTGCACGGGTGTCATCTCAGAGTATATGACCTCAGCCCCGAGGCGACAGAGGTTGTTGATCATGTGGGTTATGGACCGCTCATTGCCCGGGATGAAACGGGAGGAGAGGACGATGGTGTCGCCCTTTTCGACCCTGAGGTATTTGTGGCTCTCCGAGGCCATGAGGCTCAAGACCGACATGGGTTCCGCCTGGCTGCCCGTGGTGATGAGGAGGAGCTTCTCGGGTGGGAAGTCCCCCATTCGCGTGAGGTCAAGGGTCCCCTCGGGGGGGAGCCGCAAGTAGCCCAGTTCCGCCGCCAAGCGGCTGTTGACCACCACGTTCTTCCCCACAAGGACCACCTTCCTCCCAGTCCGTCCGGCGATCTCCATCAACTGCTGGATTCGGCGTACGTTGGAGGCGAAGAGGGCCACTATTACCCTGCC
This sequence comes from Deltaproteobacteria bacterium, assembly GCA_003646705.1. Classification (GTDB taxonomy): domain Bacteria; phylum Desulfobacterota; class B13-G15; order B13-G15; family B13-G15; genus B13-G15. Next base: position 2,816 of record QMLK01000120.1, read on the forward strand.
CTTCCTCGCCCTGATGATCTCCTCGAGCCTCTGTCCGACCTCCCGTTCTGAAAGGCTGAATCCTTCCTTGTCGGCGTTGGTGGAGTCCGACAGCAGCAAGGCCACCCCTCGCTCTCCGTACTCGGCGAACTTCCGCAGGTCCGTCCTCTCGCCGGGGTCCGCACTGCTGTCCAGTTTGAAGTCGCCCGAGTGGACGATGATCCCCTCCGGGGTCTCTATACCCAGGGCCAGACAATCGGGGATGCTGTGGCAGACCCTGATGAACTCCACCTTGATGGGGCCGAAGGTGACGACGTCCCGCGGTTTGACCACGTAGTACTCCTTCAACTCCACTCCCTTGTGCTCCTTCACCTTCTCTTGGAGCAAGGCGAGGGTGAAGGCCGTACCGTAGAGGGGGATCCCTTCGAGCTCCGGGAGGAAGAAGGGCAGTGCCCCGATGTGGTCCTCATGGCCGTGGGTGAGGATGATGGCCTGGATCTTCTCCCTTATGGCCCGCAGGTAGGAGATATCGGGGATCACCATGTCGATGCCGAGCATGTAGTCCTCGGGGAACATGAGGCCGGCGTCTATAACCAAGGCCCTCTCCCCGTACTCGAGGACCATCATGTTGAGGCCGATCTCTCCGAGTCCGCCGAGGGGTATGATCCTCAAGCCCTCTCCCATCTACGCCCCTGCCTCCTCGAGGGCCTCCTCTATCCCCCTTCTGACCTCTTCCATGAGTTTGTCGCGGTCCCTCAAAGAGAGGCCCTCCGTCTCTATGGGATCACCGATCACCACGACCACCTCGCCCCTGCTCAAGACCTTCTTCGTGTGGGGGGGCATGATCTCGTAAGTCCCCTTTATGGCTAACGGGACCACGGGCACCTGAGCCTTCACCGCCAGGGTGAACCCTCCCTTCATGAAGGGGCCGAGCCTTCCGTCTCGGGACCTCGTCCCCTCGGGGAAGATGACCACAGAGACCCCTTCATGGATCCGCCTCGCCGCCTCCTCCATACTGCGGTATGCCCGACGGGGGCTGGAACGGTCAAGGCTTATGTAGCCGGCGGTGCTCATGGCCCAACCGAAGATGGGGATGCGGAAGAGTTCCGCCTTGGCCAACCACCGGAACTGAAGGGGCAGATGGGCCAAGAGGACAAAGATGTCATAAGCGCTCAGGTGGTTGCTCATGAAGATGTAAGGTCCCCTCGAGGTGATCTTCTCCAGTCCCCTGACCTTGACCTTTACACCGCTTGCCCAGAGGATCGACTTCCCCCAGAGCCTTGCGTAGAGGTGGACCACATCCCCACCCCTGTCGAAGGGGAAGGTGAAGAAGGCCAAGATCCCCAGGATGGTGGTAGAGAGCACTATGGTGGTCCAGACCAACAGGGTCCTAAGCAAGGCCCCTCCCTTTGAGCCTCTCCACTACGGCCTGTACCTCCCTGCGGAGGCCAGGGTCGATGTCGTAGGGGGAGATCCCCCTCTTGTCCGCCTCTATCACCAGGGGGCTGAAGGAGAGGAAACCCAAGACCTCTATGCCCGAGAGGCCTTCCTCTATCATCCTCCTGTCCTCCTTGGAGGTCACCTTGTTGCCCACACCGTAGACCTTCTGGACCCCGAGATCCAGGGCCATCCTCTGGATCTGCAGGGCCGTGGCGAGGCTCCTCTGGCCGGGCTCCGCCACCACGATGAAGGCATCCACCCAGCGGGTGCTGCCGCGGCTCAGGTGCTCAAGCCCGGCCTCCATGTCCACGATCACCACCTCCTGCCTCCTGACCAGGATGTGGTGGATAAGGGCCTTGAGCAAGGCACTCTCGGGGCAGAAACAG
>QMLK01000121.1 GCA_003646705.1 Deltaproteobacteria bacterium
CCCTTAAGGAGGCCAAGTTCCGCAGGCCCGTGGTACCCGGCGATCAATTGGTCTTAGAGCTCCAAGTGGTGAAGAGACGGGGGCAGATCTGGGTCTTCAGGGGCAAGGCCTTGGTAGAGGGGAAGGTGGCAGCAGAGGCGGAGATCATGGCGACCATACGCGAGAGGGAGGGATGAAAGTCCACGAGACCGCCATAGTCCATCCCACCGCCCAGTTGGCCGAGGGCGTGGAGATAGGCCCCTATAGCGTGATAGGCGAAGGGGTGATCATCGGGGAGGGGACTTGGATAGGACCTCACGTCGTGGTGGACCGCTGGAGCGTCATAGGCCGCAACTGCCGGATATACCAATACGCCTCGATAGGCACCCCCCCTCAGCACATAAAGTATAAAGGAGAGGAGACTTATGTTATAATTGGTGATAACAACGTCATAAGGGAGTTCGTCACCATCAACAGGGGTACGAGCTTCGGAGGGGGTAAGACCACGGTAGGCGACAACAACCTGCTGATGGCTTACGCCCACGTGGCCCACGATTGCCACCTCGGCAACTACGTGGTCATGGCCAACGCAGCCCAGCTGGCTGGCCACGTGGTGGTGGAGGACCACGCCGTGTTGGGCGGGGTGGTGGCGGTACATCAGTTCGTCAGGATAGGCAAGTACGCCTTCATAGGGGGGGCCACCGCCGTCCCTAAGGACATCCCCCCCTTCGTCACCGCCTCCGGCATGAGGGCCAAGCTCTACGGCATCAACGTGACCAATTTGCGCAGGAACGGCTTTCCCGAGGAGGTGATCTCGGCCCTTAGAAAGGCCTACAGGATGATCTTCAGGTCCCACAAACCCTTGAAGGAGGCCCTTGAGGCCGTGAAGGGAGACGCCGTCTACTCCTTCCCAGAGGTTAGGTATCTCGTGGAGTTCCTGCAGGACAGCAAAAGGGGGATAACGAGGTGACTGAACGGATCCGCGTCGGCGTTGTGGGGGTGGGGCGCTGGGGGAGGGTGCACGCCTCCAAGTACGCCACCCTCCAGGGGGCAGAACTCGTGGGGGTGGTGGACATAAGGAAGGAACGGGCCCGGGCGGTGGCCACCCTCTTCGGGGCCAGACCCTATTATCACCATCTGGAACTGCTGGGGAAGGTGGACGCGGTGAGCGTGGCCACACCCACTACCACCCACTACCAGATCGCCAAGGACTTCTTGGAGGCGGGGGTGGACGTCCTCCTTGAAAAACCTATGGCCTCCACCCTCCAGGAGGCCCGGGAGTTGGAAGAATTGGCCTCCAGACAGGGCCTGATCCTCCAGATAGGCCACCTGGAGCGCTTCAACGGGGCGGTGGCCGATCTCGATGGCCGTATCGACGGGTTGGAGCACGTGGAGGCCTATCGCCTCTCCCCCTTCAGCGGCAGGGGGACGGATGTAAACGTGGTGCTCGACCTCATGATCCACGACCTCGACCTCCTCCTCTACTTGGCCCCCATGGAGGTGAAGCATATCGAGGCCGAGGGGGAACAGCGCCTCAGCTCCGGCGTGGACGTGGCCCGGGCGAGGATATGGACCAAAGGGGGTTGGAGGGTGGAGCTTGTATCGAGTCGCGTGGCCTCCAGGAAGGTGAGGAAGATGGTCCTGCACAGGGCTGAAGGGACCCTGCAGCTGGACTTCCTCAGGCACCGTTTCTCGCTGCAAGGCAGGGACGGAACCCTCGAGGGGGGGAGTCCGAGGGACTCCCTGAGGGAGGAGATATCCTCCTTCCTGGAGAGCGTCAGGAGGAGAGAGCCCCCCGTCGTCAGAGCGTCCGATGGAAGGCGCGCCCTTGAACTCGCCCTCATGATCTCCGATCTCGTAGAGGGTAGATGTCTCCGAGAAGATGGGTCCTAATGGTAGCAGGGGAGGCCTCAGGGGATCTCTACGGAGCCCATCTGGCCCGTACCCTTCGGGAGATGGCCCCGGAGGTCAGCTTTTACGGGATCGGCGGCGTGAAGATGGAGGAAGCAGGGGTGGAGATCCTCTACGGCTGCGAAGAGCTGGCGGTGGTGGGGATAACGGAGGCCCTCTCCAAGGGGCTTCAGGTATGGAAGGCCTACAGGGCCCTCAGGAGATCCCTGTCAGAGAGGAGGCCATCGGTGGCCGTCCTGATAGATTACCCGGGCTTCAACCTCCCCTTGGCAAAGGCCCTAAAGGGGGCTGGGATACCCGTGCTCTACTACGTGAGCCCTCAGGTGTGGGCCTGGCGTCCAGGCAGGGCCCGAAAGATGGCCGAGAGGGTGGACCGTCTGGCGGTGATCCTGCCCTTCGAGGTGGAGTTCTACCGTAGCTACGGGGTGAAGGCCCACTTCGTGGGCCATCCCCTCTGCGACCTCTTGGAAGGAAGTCCTGCAGGCCCTGTGGCCCGTGCCCGCTTGGGGTATTCCGAGGAGGAGACGGTGATAGCCATCCTGCCGGGGTCGAGGTCTACGGAGGTCAGGAGGCTCCTCGGGCCGATGCTCGAGGCGGCTCGCATCCTGCGGCACAGCGTCCCACAAAGTCGCTTCCCCCTTGCCTTGGCCCCGACCCTGAGGGAGGACGACCTACCACGGAGGGAACCGTGGCTGGAGGTCTTCGAGGGGCGGACCTGGGAGGTGATGGCCGCTTCGGACGTCATGATGGTGGCCTCCGGGACCGCCACCCTCGAGGGGGCCCTCCTCGGTGTACCCATGGTGATCCTCTACAAGGTGAACCCCATCTCCTACCTCTTGGGACGGATGATGGTCAACGTGAGGCACATAGGACTGCCCAACCTCCTGGCGGGCAGGGAGGTGGTGCCGGAGCTCATCCAAGGGGCTGCCACCCCATGGCGCATCGCCGAGGAGGTGGCAGCTCTGCTCGGCAAGCGGAGGCGGCAAGAGGTAAAGGCCGCCCTTGAGGAGATCAAGGGGACCCTGAAGGGAGGGGCCTCTCGGAGGGTGGCGGAGATGGCCTTGGAGTTGATGGGGGTCAATTGAGGGAGCTCATGGGGGAGAGGGGAGCTTGGCCCATCTACCGTAAGCTGTTGGGCTTCGTGCGCCCCTATTGGAAGAGGTTGCTCCTGGCCATGCTGCTCATGGGGGGGGTGTCGGCCATAACGGCTGCCTTCGCCCTGCTCACCAAACAGGTCTTGGACGACGTCTTCATTCGCAAGGACCTCTTCATGCTCAAGGTCCTGCCCCCCACCTTGATGGCCCTCGGGCTGATAAAGGGCTTCTTCAACTTCTACCAAGGCTACCTCATGAGTTATGTGGGCCAGCGGGTGGTGGCGGACATACGGGCCCGTCTCTACGAACACCTCCAGACCCTTTCGCTCTCCTTCTTCAATAGGACCCCGACGGGGGTCTTGATGGCCAGGATCACCAACGACGTGAACGCCATCCAGGGGGCGGTCTCCTACGCCGTCACCAGCATGATAAAGGACACCTTTACGGCCTTAGGCCTTGTAGGGGTGGTCTTTTACCGCGATTGGCAGATGGCCATCCTGGCCTTGCTGATCTTCCCCTTTGCCGCCTTCCCCTTCATCAAGTTCGGGAGGAAGATGCGTCGGGCGAGCCGCAAGTCCCTGGAGACCATGGGTTACATCAGCGCCTTCCTCCAGGAGACCATCTTCGGCCACAGGATTGTCAAGGCCTTCAACATGGAGGACTACGAGGCCCGGCGCTTCTCCGAGGCCAACGAGCGCTACTTCCGCTACCTCATGAAGAGGGCCAAGGTGAGGGTGCTGTCCACCCCGGTCATGGAGTGCCTGGGCTACGTGGGCATCTCCAGCTTCGTATTCCTCGGGGGACTGAGCGTCATCAAGGGCAGGACGACCCCAGGGGAGTTCTTCTCCTTCATGGCGGCCTTGGCCATGCTCTACGACCCCTTGAGGGGGCTGAGCAAGGTCAACATGCGGATCCAAGAGGGAACCGCGGCCGCAAGGCGCGTCTTCGAGATCTTGGAGCTTCAGCCCGAGGTGAAGGAGGACCCCGAGGCGGTGCCCCTGCCGCCCTTCTCTCAGGAGATCGAGTACAGGGACGTATCCTTCCGTTATGGAGAGGAGATGGTGCTGAAGGGGGTGAGCTTCAAGGTGAAGAAAGGGGAGAAGGTGGCCATTGTGGGGGCCTCCGGGGCTGGGAAGTCCACCTTGGTCAACCTGCTGCCCAGGTTCTACGACGTCACCGAGGGGGCCATCCTGATCGACGGGCTGGACATACGGAAGGTCACCCTGAAGTCCCTGCGGGACCAGATCGGCATCGTGACCCAGGAGATCATCCTCTTCAACGACACGGTCAGGAACAACATCGCCTATGGGCGGCCTGAGGTATCCGAGTCCGAGATCGTCGAGGCGGCCAAGGCGGCCGATGCCCATGACTTCATCGTCAAGCTCCCCAAGGGATACGACACCGTCATCGGCGAGCAAGGGGTGATACTGTCAGGCGGACAGAAACAGCGGATATCCATAGCCAGGGCCCTTTTGAAGAACGCCCCCATACTGATCCTGGACGAGGCCACCTCGTCGCTGGACGCCGAGTCGGAGAGGGAGGTCCAGAAGGCCCTGGACCGTCTCATGGAATCGAGGACCGTGCTGATCATCGCCCATAGGCTGTC
>QMLK01000122.1 GCA_003646705.1 Deltaproteobacteria bacterium
ACCAGCCCCCCCTCTATCCCGGTGTAGGAGAGGGTCATCAGGGGGTCTGCTGCCACGTTCACCCCCACGTGCTTCATGGAGGCCATGGCCCTGGCGCCGGTCAAGGCCGCCCCCGCGGCCGCCATGAGCGCATCCTTCTCGTTGGTGGCCCACTCGGCCTGGATCTCCTTGTACTGGGTCAGGCTCTCGAGGATCTCGGAGCTGGGCGTCCCCGGGTAGGCCGAGGCGAAGACCACCCCTGCCTCCCAGGCCCCTCTCGCAATGGCTTCATTGCCCAACAGTACCTTCTTCATCCCCTCCCTCCTTAGGATTTTATCCTGGTCGCTCTATACAATTTTAGACCTTTGCTGTCAAGTCGCGGGCTGGAGGCCAAAAATGGGAAGATTGGCACAAAGTTAGGGGACCTCCCTCCGCCAGCTGAGGCGGAGGAATCGGGAGCCCTCGGAGTACTTCATCTCGAGCTCCCCCCTGTGGGCTCGGTAGAGGGCCTCCCCCACCCGACGGGCGAGGTGATCGTCGGTGAAGGTGATGCGAAGGCCGTCCCCCTCCTCCTCGATGGCCATGATCCTCTTGAGGGGGGACCTCCTCTTCTCCTCCTCGGCGATGTTTTGCACCAGGTTTAGGATCTCCTGACGGTGCTCATCCAGATAGCTCCCGGTGATGTAGAGCTCCCCTGCAGGGTAGTCCTCCTTGATCCTGCGGCAGGCCGGACAGAGGTGGGGTTCACCGCCAGGGGATTCCCCCTCGGGCCAGGTCCAACGCCCCTGACGGTGGATGGCCCCACAGTCGGGGCAGAAGGTCCCCTCGGGGTACTTGCGCCCCTCGTAGTAGGGATCGTGACCCCACTCCTTGATGAAACGGTCCTTTCGCATCCCGAGGGCTAGTATTCGGTCTCAAACTCCCCCAAGGGGCGGCAGAAGGTGTAGCGGGCCGGCCTCTCCACCATCCAGTAGGCGGCCTCCTTTTGGGCCTCCTTGTCGGAGGAGGAGAAGGGCAAGGAGAGGATGAAGGCACAGGAACCGATGATAGTGGCCGCGAGGCCGGCGGGCCGGAGGACGAAGGCGTCGACGATCATCTCCGCCCCCTTGTCCTCTTCGGCCGCAAGGGGTGAAACCATGGAAAGGAGGAGGGCTATGGCCAACACAAAGGCTATCTTCCTCATGGATTCCTCCCATAGGGCTTTTTGAGCGATCCTATAGAAAAGGGCCTGGGGTGTCAACCTTGACGGAGCGGCGGCCCGCGTTATAGCATCTGGGCAAATGGCCTCCATTCTATGCATCGTCGGCTGGTCCGGAAGCGGCAAGACTATCCTCATAGAACGCCTCCTCCAGGTCTTCAGGGGGAGGGGGGTGCGGGTGGCCACGGTGAAGCATCACCCCAAGGCCACCGAACTCGATACCCCCGGCAAGGACACGGACCGCCACCTGAAGGCGGGGGCCGAGAGGGTCGTCCTCCTCTGCCCAGGGGGGTTCGGCCTCTTCGGGCGGACCGAGGAGGAGGTCCCCCTTGGGACCCTGGTGGCCCGGCACCTGGGGGAGTACGACCTGGTGCTCGCAGAGGGGTTCAAAGGTGGTCCTTATCCGAAGGTAGAGGTCTATCGGAGGGAGGTGAGCTCGCCACCTTTGGCCGAGACCGAGAGGGGGATCTTGGCGGTGGTGAGCGATACGCCCCTGTCCTTGGATCTGCCTTGCTTCGGCCTTGAGGAGGTGGAGGCCTTGGCCGATTTCATCCAAGGGCGTTTGCTCAGGGGCGGAGGAGGGATCTCCCTGCTCGTTAACGGGGAGGTCGTCCCCCTCAACCCCTTCGTCCAGCGGCTCCTCCAGAGGTTGACCGAGGCGATGGTCACCCCCCTTCGAGGCTGCGAGGACGCCCGGGAGGTGGTGATCCACTGGAGGAAGGGATGAAGGGGGTGGACCGTTTCCTGATCCCCCGGCCACGAGGAGAGCTCCGTTACAGGTGCATCCTCTGCGAGGGGGCCTTCCCCCTGGACCGTTTCCTCTACACCTGTCCCTTATGTGGCGGGCTCTTGAGGATCGAGGACCTGCGGTTCGAGGAACTGAAGGAGGTCTCACCCGAGGGGTGGAGGGAGGTCTTCGATCGGAGGAGGTTCCTCGGGGTGGAGGTCTTGAAGGGCATCTTCCTCTTTCACGAACTGATCCTGCCGACGGTCCCCCTTGAGGACGTGATCTACCTTGGGGAGGGCCATACCCCCATGGTGAGGGCCAACGAGGAGTTGAGCCAGTGGGTGGGGGTTCCTTTCTTGCTGAAATACGACGGCCTCAACCCCTCCCTCAGCTTCAAGGACCGAGGGATGGCGAGCGCTGTGAGCTTCATCAACTACATGATCCGCCACAAGGGCCTCGAGGAGGTCCTCGGGATCTGTGCCTCCACGGGGGACACCTCCGCGGCTGCGGCCCTCTACCTCAGCTACCTCCCCAAGGAGCGGGTTCGCTCTGTGGTGTTGCTGCCTGAGGGGAGGGTCACCCCTGCCCAGCTCTCCCAGCCCCTGGGAAGTGGCGCCACGGTCATCGAGGTCCCTGGGGTCTTCGACGACTGTATGAAGATCGTGGAGGAGCTGGCGGAGCGCTACGAGGTCTGCCTCCTCAACTCCAAGAACCCCCTCCGCATTCAGGGCCAGAAGTCCTACTCCTACGAGGTGGCCCAGCAGCTCGGATGGGACACACGGTCATTGGTGGTCGTGGTCCCCATAGGCAATGCCGGGAACGTCACAGCCATCATGGAGGGGTTTCTGGATCTGTATCGTCTCGGCCTGATCGAGGAGTTGCCCACCGTCCTCGGGGTGCAGAGCGAGCACGCCAACCCCCTGGTGTTATGGAGGAGGACGGGCCAGTACCGCCCCGTGAAGGTACGCCCCAGTGTGGCCCAGGCCGCCATGATAGGCAACCCCGTCTCCTTTCCCAAGGTGGCCCAGTTGGTGGAGCAGCATTACGGGGATCGTTTCGTCGTCGTGGAGGTCTCCGAGTCCGAGATCATGGAGGGGATGCTCATGGCCAACCGCCACGGCCACGTCGTCTGCACCCAGGGTGGGGAGGCGGTGGCGGGGTTGAGGAAGGCCTTGGCAGAGGGTCTGCTGAGGCCCGAGGGGAGGTTCGTGGTCAAGTCCACGGCCCACCACCTGAAGTTCGCCGGCTTTCAACAGATGTATTTCGAGGACGCCTTCCCCCCCGAGTATGGGATAAGGCCCAAGGACGAGCTGAAGAACCGACCCGTGAAGCTCCCCGCCTCCGCCCAAGAGATCGCTCGTTTCCTCGGGCTGAAGCCGAAGGGATGAGACTTCGGGAACTGGGGGAGTTCGGCCTTATCAGCAAGCTCAGGACCTTCGCAGGGGAAGGGCTCCTCGCCGCCGTAGGGGAAGATGCGGCGGTCTTTGACGTCGAAGGCGCCAGATTGCTCCTTACCGCGGACCTGCTGGTAGAGGGGGTCCATTTTCGCAGGGAATACACCACGCCGGAGCTCCTCGGGGGAAAGGCCCTGGCCGTGAACCTGAGCGATCTGGCGGCCTGTGGAGCCGTACCGCTGATCTACACCGTCTCTTTGGTGGTCAGCCCCGAGGAGGAGTGGTCCTTCATCGAGGGGCTTTACCGAGGGATGACCTCTCAAGGGGAGCGGTACGGCGCGAGGTTGGGCGGCGGTGACATCTCCCGGGGGGAGACCCTGACCATATCGGTGGCCCTGTTGGGGCGGGCCCCTGAGGGGAAGGTGGTCCTCAGGGGTGGTGCCTCGGAGGGCGACCTGCTCTATGTCTCCGGGTGGCTCGGGGAGGCCGCCCTCGGCCTTGAGCTCCTTCGGCGAGGGGAGGGAGAGGGGCCCTTCGTACGGAGACATCTCCTCCCCAGTCCCCGCCTTGAGCTCGGAAGGGAGCTGGCCTCCAGGGGCTTGGCCACAGCCATGATAGACCTGAGCGACGGGCTCCTCCAGGACATGGGCCATCTGCTCTCCGAAAGTGGCAAGGGGGCGGTGGTGGACCTGGATCGGCTTCCGGTTTCCGAGGCCCTGAGGCTCGAGGCCCATCGGTTGGGGCTTGACCCCCTGGATCTCGCCCTGGCGGGTGGAGAGGACTACGAGCTGCTCTTCAGCTCAAGGCCCGAGCTCGAGGGCGAGGTGGAGGCCCTGAGCCGCGAGCTCTCCCTGCCCCTCACGGCTATAGGACGGGTGACCGGGGCCGAGCTGGTCCTCCTCAGGCACGGGCAGAGGTACAGGTTTGAGGGCTCCGGAGGTTACGACCACTTGAGATGAAGAAGGACTACATCGCTGAGATCCGGGAGAACGACTTGGTGGAAGGGGCCTTCCTGGTGACGGAGAAGATGTCCCTCACCTCCAAGGCCGGGAACCGCTACCTCAGGCTCAGGCTCTCGGACCGCACCGGGGAGATCGAGGGCAGGATCTGGGAGGAGGTGGAGGAACGGGAACGGCTCTTCCAGAGGGGAGACCTGGTGGCCATCAAGGCCGAGGCCGTGAACTACCAGGGGAGGCTCCAGTTGAACATCTTTGAACTGCGTCCCTGCTCAGAGGCGGAGGTGGACATGGGGGACTTCATCCCCCCGGC
>QMLK01000123.1 GCA_003646705.1 Deltaproteobacteria bacterium
CCCGGCCTGAGGAGGTCCCCCTTGCCGTAGCGGAAGGTGTAGCCAGGGCCGAAGAAGGGCCTTCCCTCCTCGTCGGCTATCACGGGTTCCTTCTCTCTTCCCATGGTCACCACGAAGTTGCCCTCTTCGCGGGCGACGAAACGGATGGCGTGGTCGGTCTGGTTGGGATCGGCTGGCACTATCACCTTGAAGCCGAAGAGGTTCCGCATGAGGCCGAGGTAATCGATGCAATGGTGGGTGTTCCCGTCCTGTCCCACGTCCAGCCCCGTATGGGTGCAGATCACCTTGAGGTTGGTCCCGTTTATGTCGTTCAAGCGCTGCTGGTTGTACACCTCGTCTATCCCGAAGACGCCGAAGTCGGCGAAGAAGGTCAGGACCCCCTCCCGCGATAGCGCCCCGGCGACCGTGGCGGTGTTGTGTTCCTGGATCCCCCCCTCGAAGAAGTGATCGGGGAAGCGCTGGGCGAAGGCCTCCAACCGGACGGAGGAGGCCAGGTCGCAGTCGAAGGCCACCACAGGTACCCCCCGGGGGATGTTGAGCTCGGCCAAGTCAAGGAGTGCTTGGCCCCAGGCCTTGCGGTTTCCGACCTCTTCTCCGACCTGGTATAGCCTGGCCTTGCCCCCTTCCACCTCCGGCCTCTGCGGCCGCCGTCCGAGGGGCTGGGGGTGATCCCTCAGGGCACGCCTCCTGCGGAGCCTCTCCACGTCCACCCGGAGGCCGAGCTCCTCCATGGCCCTCTGGAATTCGGAGTCCTTGAGGGCGCGCCCATGGTACTGGTTGTCGTCCTCCATGAAGCTCACGCCCTTCCCCATGACCGTGTGGGCGATGACGGCCACAGGTAGCGGTACCCTCTGAGCCTCCCTCAGGGCCTGGTATATCTCCTGGTAGTCATGGCCGTCTATCTCCATGACCTCCCATCCGTCGGCCTCGTAACTCGCCCTGATCCTCTGGGGCATCACCTCCTCGATCCTTCCGCTGATCTGGAGGCGGTTGTAGTCGATGATGACCGTAAGGTCCTTGAGGCCGTACTTTATGGCGAAGCGGCGCGCCTCGGCTACCTGTCCCTTGGTCTGTTCCCCATCGCTCATCACTACGAAGGTGTGATAGTTGAGGCCCTTTAGCCTCGCTGCCAGCGCGAAGCCGCAGCCGGCCGACAGGCCCTGCCCCAAGTTCCCCGTGTCCCACTCCACCCCTGGGACCTTGGTGGAGACGTGGCCTTCAAAGGGGCTGCCGGCCAGTCGGAAGGTGGCCACCGCCTGCTCCACGTCGAAGAACCCAAGGCGTCCCAAGGCTGCATAGACCCCAGCGGAGATGTGGCCGTGGCTGATGACGATGCGATCCCTGTCAGGCATCAAGGGCCGCTCAGGGTCCAGGTGGGCCTTGCTGTAGAGCACCAGCAGGATGTCGAGCGACGACATGGCCCCGCCCGGATGTCCCGAGCCGGCCAGGTATGTCATGGTGAGGACGTCCCCCCGAGCTATGGTGGCGATCCTCGAGAGCTCCTCCACCTCCTCCTCGGCCATCCTCTCCGGTCCGAACCCCCTTTCAGGCATCACCCCACCCCTCAAAAAAACTTGGCCCTCGAGGAGGGCCTCCTTTATATGGCACATATCCTACAAAAAGACAAGCAAGGCTATCGGTCCTTCAGCACCTCCTGCACGACCTTGAGGAGTTCGAGCAGCGAATAGGGCTTCTGCAACAACGGGAAGCCCATCTGACGGACCGACTCCCCCTTGACCCTGTCCCCTATGTAGCCGCTGGTCAGGATGACCTTAAGCCCTGGCCTCCGTCGCTGAAGCTCCTCGGCCAGCCTCAGGCCGCTGCCGTCGGGCAACACCACGTCGCTGAAGAGGACGTGGAATTCGCCCCCCTCCCTTTCGAAGAGGGCGAGGGCCTCCTCAGTCCCAGGGGCCGCAAAGACCTGATAGCCATGCCCCCTCAGGGCCTCCGAGGCGAACTCCCGGACCCCCTCCTCGTCTTCGACCAACAGGACCCTCTCCCCCCGGCCCTCCAGTTCCACGGGGGTCTTCCCCTCCTCCTGTCGTGCTGCTGCCGATGGGGTGGCGGGCAGATAGACCTCAAAGAGGCTTCCCCTCTTCGGCGCGCTACGGACGTTTATCCAACCTCCGTGTTCCTTTACGACGCCGTAGACCACCGAGAGCCCCAGCCCACTTCCCCGGCCCGCCTCCTTGGTGGTGAAGAAGGGCTCGAAGACGCGATCCATCACCTCCTTGTCCATCCCCAACCCCGTATCCTTCACCGAGAGGCGGACGAAGTCCCCGGGCTGGGCCTCCTTGTGGGCCTTGCAGTAATCGGCCTTCACCCTCACGTTCTCCGTCGTTATGACGATCTCTCCGCCCTCGGGCATGGCGTCCCGGGCGTTCAGCAGGAGGTTGGTGAGGACCTGTTTCAGGGTCCCTGGGTCCCCCTCGATCGGCCAGAGGCGTGGCTCCAATCGCAAGATCACCGAGATGTCCTCGCCGAGGAGGCGATCCAACACCTCCACCGTCTCCTCCACCAAGGGATTTAGGTCGAGGGGGACCCGTTGGAAGGGCTGCTGCCTGCCGAAGAGGAGGAGCTTGCGGACCAACTGGGCAGCGCCGAGGGAGGACTTCCGTATGATGGCCACATACCCCCTCACCGTCCCGTCCCCTCTCCTTATCGCCGAGGTGACCGTCTCAGCGGGGAAGGTACTGCTATCCCTCTTCCGCAGATGCCATTCCGCCCTGAAGGCACCTGAGCGCTCGATCTCCGGATAGGCAGCCTCTCCGAAGGAGCGATAGCTCTCCTCGGAGGGGTGGAGCACCCTCACGGATTTGCCCTTGAGCTCCCCCTTCTCGTAGCCGAAGAGTTCTTCGAAGGCGCTGTTGTAAGTGACGATCCTCCTCTGGGAGTCGAGCATCAGGATGGCGTCCCTTGAGGACTCCACGAGGGTCCGGTACCGTTCCTCCGATTCCTTCAAGGCCTCCTGGGCACGTCTGAGGTCCGTGATGTCGAGGCAGGAGGCGATGCTCCTGCCCGTCCCGGGGATCATCGCGACGGTGACCAGGGCGTGCCTCAGTTGCCCCTCCCTGTCGACGATGCGGAACTCGTACTGCCTAGGGGCTGAAGAGGGGTCGATCCTCCTTGAGCGATGGTACTGCTTCATCCTCTCCACGTCCCCTGGATGGACCAGCCCCGTCCAGCTCTTGCCCTTGACATCCGCCTCGCTGTAACCCGTCACCCTCTCGAACTCCCGGTTGACCATGGAGATGGTGGTGTCCTCCTCCACGATCACCATGGCGGTGCCGGTGTTCTCGAAGATGACCTTGTAAATCTCAGAGGGTTTGTCCATCTGTTATCCTTTTACTTCCTTAATAAAAATACAAGTTATCATCTTGTGAACACTTTCGCAAGCCCTTGTATCCCCCCTTGGCGATGATTAATTTGCTCTGCCGTGCAGAGGGATCTTCAGAGGAGCTTGCAGGAGGCTGTGGTCCCCCTCGGGGAGGTGGCCGAAAGGGCGCCCGAGCCCAGAGGGGTCCCCTCGGGGGTGGAGGGGCTGGATGGCCTCTTCTTCACCGCGAGGCCGACCTCCAAAGGGCCCGAGAGGGTCCCCTTAGGGGGCATCCCGGAGTACGCCGTTTTGAACCTCACGGGGATCTCCGATACCGGCAAGAGCTTGATGGTCGAACAGTTCGCCCTCAAACGGGCCTCTGAGGGCCATCCGGTGGCCTTCGTCACGGTGGAGACCCCTGCTGTCTTCTTGGTGGCGGCCCTGAAGGGTAGGGCCCAAGCCATGGGGATAGATTACGATGCGGTCGAGGATCGGATCGTGATAGTGGATGCCGCCAGTTACCACACCTTGAGGGAGGAGATACCGGCCCTGCTGGACACCTTGGCCCACGTCATAAAGACCTACAGGGTGTGCGCCACGGTCGTCGATTCCGTCACTGGCCTCTACGAGGCCCGGGAGATGATGGCGCGGCAGGTGGTGAGGGCCCTCTACAATTTCCTCAAGAAGTGGCATCAGACGGCAGACGGCCCTTCTGGTCTCCCAGAAGCGCTCGGGCCACGAGGAGCTCTCCGCTGAGGCCGCAGGCGGTTACGCCGTGAGCCACATCGTGGACGGCACCATGGTGACCTCCAAGAAGCTCATCTCCAGCACCTACGACGAACGCCTCTACGGCCTCCCCATAGGGGAGGTGGTAAGGCTCTTCCGGATCGACGGCTGCAGGCTTTGCGGCCACGACACCAGCACCCACTTGATGGAGATAACCGAGGGAGGGTTGGTCCGGATAGGGCCGAGCCTCAGCGAGTTGATGAAGATGAAGAGGAGGTGAGGCAGATGGTGCTCTTGAGGCCTGAGGAATCCAAGGGGAGGGACGCAGATGAGAGGGCCATGGGGGTTTTCCTCAAGGCCCTCGAGATCGCGGGAGGTCCCCGCAAGCTCATAGAGTACAGGAATCTCACCTGGCTGCCGAGCCTCTTGGAGGCCGCCTATGCGGTGGTCCTGAGGGAGGAGTTCATGAAGACCGAGGATGAGATCGC
>QMLK01000124.1 GCA_003646705.1 Deltaproteobacteria bacterium
AGGGAGGGGGTTGGAGGTAGGGGTGGGGACCGGCCGCTTCGCCGCCCCCCTGGGGGTCCCCTTCGGCGTGGAGCCGGCTCGCGGGATGGCCTTGCTGGCCAAGGAGCGGGGGATAGAGGTCTGCATCGGGACGGCCGAGGCCCTCCCCTTCGCCTCCAGGACCTTCGACTTCTTGCTCTTCGTCACCGTCCTCAGCTTCCTGCAGGACCCCCCTCGAGCCCTCCGGGAGGCGAGGCGGGTTCTCAGACCGAAGGGGTATATCGTCATCGGGATGATCGACAGGGCAAGCCACCTCGGGAGGAACTACGAGGCGAAGAAGTCAAGCAACAAGTTCTACCGCCGTGCCCATTTCTATTCGACGACGGAGGCCTTGGAGTTGCTGAAAGGGGTCGATTTCAGCCCCTTTCGGATATGCCAGACGGTCTTCCGGGACCCGAGGGACGTCAAGGGGCCTGAACCCGTGAAGGAGGGCCACGGCGAGGGCGGCTTTGTGGCCATCTCGGCTAGAAAGGCCTGAAGGCAGGTCCTCCAGCCCTTCAGGATGTCCCTTCAACACACCCTCACGCCGATAAGCCCAGCAAGGGCTTGACTTCCCAGGGGAGGAGGGGTTTTAATCTGAATAATGTACATAGAAGTGTACACAAAAATAGAGGTGTCACGATGGGGAAAGCGCTCCTTTTCCTCCTGCTGATGGCGGCAACGGCGGGCGCTGCAAGCCCCCCCGGCGGAGGGGCCAGACCCATCAGCATGGCCGTGGAGTTCATGGACCACGCAGCCTGCGCCTACGTCGCCCTCGAGAAGGGTTGGTTCGAAGAGGAGGGGTTGGACATCAAGGCCTACAAGAGCTACATCACGGGCATGGCCTTGGCGGCGGCCCTGGCCCGTGGCGACATCGAAGTGGCCTACATCTGCCTGGTGCCGGCCTTGAACGCCTACGCCAACGCCAAGGTGCCCATAAAGATCGTCGCAGGCACCCATAGATACGGCTATGGCCTCGTGGTTGACCCAAAGAGGGTGAAATCGGTGCGCGATTTGGGGAAAAAGGGGATCCGCATCGGCTGTGGCAGGGAGGGCAGTGTGGTGGACGTACTGCTCCACAGGGGCATCGAGAGGTACGGCCTCAGGTCCGACGAGGTCCTGAGGAAGGTGCGGCGGATGAACCCCCCGAAACAGGTCCTCGCCATAAAGATGGGGCGACTGGAGGCCGCCTTCCTGCCCGAGCAGTGGGCGACCATGGCAGAAGGGCTCGGCTTCAAGATGTTGCTCACGGCTCAGGACATCTGGCCCGAGATGCAGGGCAGCGTCGTGGTGGTCAGGGAGGAGCTCTTGAGGGATCATCCCGAGGTGGTTCAGAGGCTGGTGGGGGTGAGCCTGAGGGCCACGGAGTGGATCAACCTCCACCCCAAGGAGGCAGCGGAGCTCTTGGCCAAGCAGCTATCGGTCACGGGCGAGCGGGTCCTCCCCGCCAGGGCGGCCGGGGCTGCAGCCGCCTTGGAGATCACCCCCGAGGTGCTGTTGCGTTCCATGGGAAGGCTGCAGTACACCCTGACCATCGATCCGGAGATGGTCCAAGAGGTGATAGATTACATGGTCCAGTTGGGATATATAAGGAAGGGCTTCGAGGCGGAGGAGATCCTGGACTTGAGGTTCCTGAAATGAGGAAAAGGTTTAAGCCCTTTTGGGGGGTGGTACCGATCCTCCTCTTCCTCTCCCTGTGGGAGGTCGTCGTACGCCTCGGGTTGGTCCCTGGCCGCCTCTTCTTCCCGCCCTTCTCCTCTGTCCTTGAGGAATTCTATTCCCTGGTGGTGGAGGGCCCCCTGCTCAGGGACTTCTTGAGCAGTCTCTTCAGGGTTCTTGTGGGCTTCTCCGCGGGCTCTATAGCAGGCCTCCTCATGGGGGTCCTGATGGGATGGAAGGAGGTGGCAGACCGGTGGCTCAGCCCCATCATCAGCCTCCTCTACCCCATACCCGCCCTCGGATGGCTACCCCTCCTCATGCTCTGGATCGGCGTAAATGAGCTCCTGCCCATAGCGGTGATCTTCATCTGTTCCTTCTTCCCGGTGCTCTACAACACCCTCACCGGGATAAGAGGGGTGGACAGGGAGGTGATAAAGGCTGCAAGGGTCTTGGGGGCCTCCCGCTGGAGGACCCTCACTCGGGTCGTCATCCCCCTGGCCCTGCCCAACATCTTCACGGGTCTGCGGCTGGAGGCGGGGATGGCCTGGAGGGTGATCATCGCCGCCGAGATGGTGGCCATCCCCACGGGGATAGGCGCCCTCATGATGCGGGCCGAAAGCCTCATGCGGGTGGACGTCATCATCGTCTGCCTTGGGGTGCTGTCGCTTGTCTGTTTCACCTTCGAGAGGATCTTCCTCTACCTCGAGCGAAGGCTCACCTACAGGTGGCGCTGAGATGTCCTCTGTAAAGCTCCGAGGGATAGAGAACTTCGCCTGCCGAGGGGTCGACCTCCACGTAAGGGAGGGGGAGGTCTTGGCCCTGTTGGGGCCCACCGGGGCGGGGAAGACCACCCTGCTGAACGTCATCGCAGGGCTCGTGCAGTATCGGGGCTCGGTGCTGTTGGGGGGCAGACCCGTGGACGGAGTCCCGCCTGAGAAGAGGGGGGTCGGCTACCTCTTCCAGAACCTCGCCCTCTTCCCCCATATGAAGGTGAGGGAGAACATAGCCTTCGGCCTGAAGGCCAAAGGCCTCGGTCCCGCCGAGACGGAGGGCAGGGTCGGACAACTCCTGAAGCTCCTGCGGATAGAGCACCTCGCGGAGAGGTACCCGAGGGGGCTGAGTGGAGGGGAGAGACAGAGGGTCGCCTTGGCGAGGGCCTTGGCCCCGTGGCCGAAGGTGTTGCTTCTGGACGAGCCCCTGAGCAAACTCGACCTCCGCACGGCCAAGCGCCTCCGCT
The DNA here is from genome assembly GCA_003646705.1 of Deltaproteobacteria bacterium. Taxonomy (GTDB): domain Bacteria; phylum Desulfobacterota; class B13-G15; order B13-G15; family B13-G15; genus B13-G15. The sequence continues at coordinate 2,915 of QMLK01000124.1, forward strand.
TGGAGCTACGGCGCATCCAGAGGCGTCTCGGCATCACCACCCTCTACGTCACCCACGACCAGACGGAGGCCATCGAGATGGGGGACCGCATAGCCGTGATGGACGAGGGCCGCATCCAGCAGGTCGGCACCCCCTCTGAGGTCCTCTTCAGCCCGAGCAACGAAGGGGTCTCCGATTACTTCGGATCGCCGAACATTCTCAACTGCAGGGGGATGAAGGTCCTCGATTCGGGGCTGGCCCTCGTGGAGCTCGGGGGGTTCTCCATCTTCGTCCCTTACGAGGGCCGTCCCATCGAGAAGGTGGCCATCTCCCCCTGGAACCTCTACATATCACGGGTGCAACCCCCGGGGCCGAGGCTCAACCGCCTGAGGGGTAAGGTCGTCAAGGTGAGGCACCATCCCCCCCTCGTGAGGGTGGAGGTGGAGGTCGGGCAGGTGAGGCTCTGGGCGGAGCTCCAAGAGGAACTTTGGGAGGAAGTCGACCTCAAGGAGGGTGAGGAGGCCTACCTCATCATGCCCTTGAGGTGGATAAGGACCATGGAGGTGCCCGATGGAGTGTAAAGTGGAGGAAAACCTCGCGAGGTGTACCTGCACCTATGAGCCCTGCGCCAAGAAGGGCAAGTGCTGTGAATGCATCCTTTACCACTGGTCGCGACGGGAGCTACCCGGCTGCCTCTTCCCCCCTGAGGTGGAGAGGACCTACGACCGGTCCCTGAAGAGGTTCATAGAGACCTGGAGGGAGCGCCTCTGAACTAAGGCCTTCGAGGCAGGTTCCGCTGGTAGATGATCCTCAACCCCTTGAGGGTGAGGAACTCGTCCACGGCGTCGATGGCCTCTGTCTCCTGGGCGATGACAGGGGCCAACCCCCCGGTGGCGACCACAAAGGGTTGGCAACGCATCTCCTCGGAGATCCTCCTCACCATCTCCTCCACCATCCCCACGTATCCGTAGAAGATCCCGGACTGCATGCTCCAGATGGTGTTCTTCCCGATCACCCTTTTGGGCTTGGCGAACTCCACCTTGGGGAGCTTCGAGGCGCGCTGAAAGAGGGCCTCCATGGAGATGACGATCCCAGGGGCGATGGCCCCCCCGAGGTACTCCCCCTTGGCGGAGACGCAGTCGAAGGTGGTGGCGGTGCCGAAGTCCACCACGATGAGCTCACGCCTGTGCTCCTCATAGGCCGCCACTGCGTTCACGATCCTGTCGGCCCCCACCTCCGCTGGGTTATCGCACAGGATGGGCATCCCCGTCCTCACCCCGGGCCCGACGATGAGGGGCCTCACACCGAAGTACCTCCGCGCCAAGGCCTCTATGATGGGGGTCACCGGGGGGACGACGCTCGAGACCGATATCCCCCTCACGTCCTCGAAGCTCAGGCCGTGGAGGTCGAAGAGCTCCTTCAGGACGACGCAGAACTCGTCCACCGTCCTCTCCGTATCGGTGGCGATCCTCCAGTGGTGCCGGAGTTCCTCCCTCTGGAAGACCCCGAGGACGGTGTTGGTGTTGCCGACGTCTATCACCAAAAGGGTCCCTACCATCTGAGCACCTTGAGATCCCCCGCCACTACGCGCCTCTCACGTCCCCCCTCCCTCAGGAGCAGGGC
>QMLK01000125.1 GCA_003646705.1 Deltaproteobacteria bacterium
GGCCAAAAAGTGCAGCGGTGCGTCCAAGTGACTGCCGGAGTGGGTCCCGAGGAGGAGTCGGTGCATGTTGCAGCCCGAGGACTCAAGGGTACACAGCGGCTCAGCCCGAAAGATCACATCCCCCGGGTAATACGGGATCTCGTCCCCGAGGGTGGGCGAGAGGTCAAAGATCCTCTTGACCCTCATCCACGAAGCTCCACCACCTCCACATCGGGCGGGAGTTCCAGTCGGAAGACGTCCTCGGGAAGGGCCGGGTTGACCTCGATGGCCGAATAGGAGGTAATGGTCACATCGCCGCTCTTCTCCACCACCTCGATCCTGACGGGGAGCCAAAGCCCCTCATCTATCCAGAGCCTTATCCGGCGAAACTGGTCGAACTGCCCCGAAGGGTTGAGGCCGACGATCACCTTCCCCTCCTTGGTCCCCTCTATCTCCCCCCTCTTGGAGACCTCCTCCAGGGGGTCCTGTAGGAACTGCAGCCAGCGGGCCAGGGCGGAGTCCTTGGACAGGTCCACCCGTTGAGCGACCCGCTCCTCCGGGAAGTAGATCAAGAGCTGTTGTCCTTCGAGCACCGTGATGCTCTCGTGGGGGGGGAAGATGTCCATGCGGAGTTTGTCGGGCCTCTTGATCCAGATGATCCCCTCCATGACCACGGGGGCGGAGTCCCCTGCTGTGTACTTCTCCTGCAGGAGGTGGGCCTTGAGGCCTTGGACCCTCTGCTGGGCGTCCTTGAGGTGGAGGACGACCTCCTCCAAGGTGAGGGCCTTGGCCTGCAAGGCGAAAGAGGAGAACACCAAGGCCATGAGGAACAGAGCCCGCTTCATGGTCCACTCCTTTCGATGAGTCAGGATCTCACGGCAAGGATAGAGGAGTCGGTGTCCTTTTTCAACCGTGGGGCCTTTTCCATCGTTGACAGTCCCCTTCAGCTTTTGTATTATCCGCTGGACCTTGGGTGGGGGGACATCCAAAGATTTGGGAGGGAGCCATGGGGAACCCCTTACGCATCACCGATACCACCTTTAGGGACGGCCACCAGTCCACCATAGCCACGAGGCTCAAGACCGAGGACATGCTGCCCATAGCCCCTGAGATGAACAAGGTGGGCTTTCATTCCATGGAGGTCTGGGGAGGGGCTACCTTCGACGTCTGCGTCCGTTTCCTCCAGGAGGACCCTTGGGAGAGGCTCCGCACCCTCAAGAAGTTGATGCCTGACACCCCCTTACAGATGTTGCTGCGCGGACAGAACTTGGTGGGTTACAGGAACTACCCAGATGACGTGGTCAAGGAGTTCATCCATGAGGCCGCCTCCAGCGGCATCGACATCTTCCGGATCTTCGATGCGCTGAACGACGAGCGGAACCTCGAGGTCTCCATAAAGACGGTCAAGGAGTGCGGCAAGCACGCCCAGGCCACCATCTGCTACTCCCTGACCGAGAGGAGGATGGGCGGTGAGGTCTTCACCCTGGATTACTACGTCCAGAAGGCCAAGAAGCTCCAGGAGATGGGGGCCGACTCCCTCTGCATAAAGGACATGGCCGGCCTCATCTCGCCCTACGACGCCTACGAACTGGTGAGCACCCTGAAGAGGGTGCTGGACATTCCCGTGCAGCTCCACACCCACTACACCAGCGGCATGGCCTCCATATCGTGTCTGAAGGCCTCGGAGGCCGGGGTGGATGTGATCGACTGCGCCTTGGCCCCCCTGGCCCTGAGGTCGGCCCAGCCGGCCGTGGAACCGATCCTGGCGGCGCTTCACGGCACTGAACGCGATCCAGGCCTCGATCTGGACCAGATCTTCAAGCTCGGCCAGTACATGGAGGAGGTGATGCAGAAGTACAAGGACTTCCTGAACACCACGCGGGTGGCGGTCATAGATACCAACGTGCTCAAGCACCAGATTCCCGGCGGCATGATTACCAACCTCGTGGCGCAGCTCAAGGAGGCCAAGGCCCTGGACAGGCTCCCGGAGGTCTACGAGGAGATACCCAGGACCCGGAAGGACATGGGTTATCCACCCCTGGTCACCCCCACCAGTCAGATAGTGGGGGTCCAGGCGGTGTTGAACGTCCTCTTCGGCCGCTACAAAGTTATCACCCAACAGGTGAAGGACTACTTCTACGGCCTCTACGGTCGTCCCCCTGCCCCTGTGAACCCCGAGGTCCAGAAGCTCGCCCTGAAGGGCTATCCTCGCGGGGAGGAGCCCATAGATTGCCGGGCCGCCGATGTGCTGGAGCCCGAGATGGAGAAGGCCCGGGAGGCCACCAAGGGGATCGCGAAGGACCGCGGCGACGTCCTCATCTACGCCCTCTATCCCCAGGTAGGACTCGATTTCCTCAAGAAGAAGTACGGGGTGGAGGGCTGAGATGGGGTGGTCGGACTAAAACGCCGGGTCCTCCTGGGCAACGAGGCCATCGCCTGGGCCCTCCTGCAGGAAGGGGCTACGGTCCTCACCTCCTACCCGGGTACCCCCGCCTCTGAGATCCTCGACACCGTCATCAAGCTCAAGGCGGAGCTTCAGCTGCGGGTCCACGCCTCCTGGGCGATAAATGAGAAGGTGGCCTTTGAGATAGCCCTCAGCAACAGTTGGCTCGGGGGGCGCTCGGCCGTGATGATGAAGCAGGTGGGGTTGAACGTGGCCCTGGACCCCCTGATGAGCGCGGCCTACACCGGGGTCAAGGGGGGGTTCATAGTAGTGGCGGCCGACGATCCTGGTCCCTATAGCTCCCAAACGGAACAGGACAGCCGCCTCCTGGCCCTCTTCGCCAAGATCCCCGTCTTCGACCCCTCAACCCCCCAGGAGGCCATGGAGATGGTTGGCAGGGCCTTCGAGCTGTCCGAACGCTTCCGCATCCCCGTGATGCTGAGGCCCACCTCTTGGGTCTGCCACGCCCGCCAAGGGCTGCAGTTGAGGGGGATCGAGGCCGTAGAGCCCTCCTTGTCCTTGGGGAAGGACCCCTACCACTGGGCCGCCCCTCCGCGGCAGCGCTTCAGGCTCCACAGGGAGCTCAACCAGAAGATCGGGGAGATGGCAGAGGGGGATTCCTTCAGCACCCTGGGCAACCCGGAGGCCGAGTTGGCGGTGGTGGCCTCAGGGGTCCCCTTCGCCCACCTGCGGGACCTGATGAGGTCCCTGGGCCTCGAGGACAGGCTGGCGGTGTTCAAGGTCGACCGTCCCTTCCCCTTGCCCAGGGGGTTGCAGGGACTCCTGCGGAGGTACAGGGGGGTGCTGCTCCTCGAGGAGACCTACCCCGTAATGGAGCTCCAGCTCCCCTTCAGGGACCGAGTCCATGGCCGGCTCGACGGCACCATCCCCTCCGAGGGAGAGCTCACCCCGGAGGTGGTGCTCAGGGCCCTGAGGAAGCTGCTGGGGGAGGGGCCTCTGGGGGAGGTTCCCAGACCTCCGGAGGGCAGCCGTCCACGGCTCTGTCCAGGTTGTCCCCACAGGGCTGCCTTCTGGGCCATCAAGGAGGCCTTGCCGGGGGGGATCTACCCGAGCGACATAGGCTGTTACACCCTGGGGCTGAACCTCGGGGCCGTCGACTCCTTCCTCTGCATGGGGGCTAGCATCTCCCTGGCCGAGGGCTTCTACCTGTCCCTCAAAGGGTCCGCAGGGGAGGTACCCCCCATCTGTGCCACCATCGGCGATTCCACCTTCTTCCACGCAGGGGTGCCGGCCCTCATCGACGCCGTCCATCAGAGGGCCTCCTTCGTCCTGGTGATCATGGACAACGGCTCCACGGCCATGACGGGGGGACAGCCGACCCCTGCCTCGGCCGAGGACGGCAAGAAGGCGGTGGAGATGGAGGAAGTGGTGCGGGGCTGCGGCGTAGAACACCTCCAGGTGGTGGACCCCTACGATGTCCCCCGCATGGTGAAGGCAGTAAAGGAGGCCTACAGGTTCACACAGCTCCACGGGGGGCCAGCGGTGGTCATATCCCGCCGGCCCTGTCCTTTGATCGCTCGGGAGCCGAGTCGGGGGGTGGTGCGGGTGACGGAGGAGTGCACGGGTTGCATGTCCTGTGTGGAGGAGACGGAATGTCCTGCCCTTGAAGAGGGGGAGGGGAGACCCTTGGTCCTCGAGGATCTCTGTCGTGGTTGTGGTCTATGTGTCTACGTCTGCCCCATGGGGGCCTTGGAGTTGGAGGGGGGATGATGGCCTTCAGGGTGGTGATTGCGGGACGAGGCGGCGAGGGGATCCTCTTCGTGACCAGGGTGTTGGCCGAGGGCGCCTTCCGTCAAGGCCATCCCGTGATCTCCACGGAGACCCACGGCATGGCCCAGAGGGGCGGTTCGGTCATCTCCCAGGTGAAGATCGGCGATTTCCTGAGCCCCATGATCCGCTACGGTGAGGCCGATCTGCTGATCGCCACCTCCGAGGAGGAGGCGGCCAGGAACCTCATCTACCTGAGGGATGGAGGGAAGGTGATAAGGGATTCAAGGGCGGGAGGTCCTTACGACATCGACGCCAGGGGGATAGCCTACGAGCTCGACCACCCCCGCGGGGCGAA
>QMLK01000126.1 GCA_003646705.1 Deltaproteobacteria bacterium
CCGTCCTCTCGCCGTCGTTGTTCCCGAAGACCCCGTAGAGGTCGACCCCTAGGGCCTCCTTCAGGGCCCGCAAGGCGAAGGGGGCTATGAAGTCCCCTGCGTGAAGGACCGCACCGACCCCTTCGCCCTCGAAGACACTCACGGCCCTCTCTATCATGCGGAGGTTGTCGTGGGTATCAGCCATCAAGCCAATCTTCATCCCTCACCTCCCCGTGTGGCCGAAGCCCCCTCCCGACCTCGAAGTGGGAGGCAGCTCATCCACCTCCTCGAGCTCCACCCTCAGGACAGGCTGGATCACCAACTGGGCTATCCGATCGCCGTCCCTGACCCTGAAGGGCTCGGTCCCCAGGTTCACCAGGATGACCTTCACCTCACCGCGGTAATCGGCATCGATGGTCCCAGGGGGGTTGAGCAGCGTCACCCCGTGCTGAAGGGCCAGACCGCTTCTGGGCCTCACCTGGCCCTCGTAGCCAGGGGGGATGGCCAGGGCCACCCCCGTAGGGATGAGGGCCCACCGTCCCGGGGGGATCAGCACCTCTTGACCATCCAGGGCCGCGAAGAGGTCAAGCCCCGAGGCCCCTTCGCTCATGTAACGGGGCAGGGGAACCCCCTTTCGCAGCCTCTTGACCAAGACCTTCACCGTTCCATCAAAGGGGCGGAAGTTCCCCCCCTTGCACCTCCCCCAGCATCACTAGACAGGGCCTGGAGCCGTCGAGGAACTCCTCCCCCACCTCCAATATCTTCTCCAACGAGACCCCGTCTATCTCGCGCAAGGTCTCCTCGGGGGGGATGTAGCGTCCGAAGTAGATCTCGTTCTTGGCGAGCCGCGCCATCCTCCCCTCGGGGTTCTCCAGGCTCAAGACCATCCCCCCCTTCAGGTACTCCTTGGCCACCGCCACTTCGCCTTCGCTGAGCCTCCCCTCCCTCAGCCCCTTCAGCTCCTTGGAGATGAGCTCCAGGACCTCAGGGAGCTCCTCGGGGGTGGTCCCCGCGTAGACCCCCAGGACCCCCGCATCGGCGTAGGTGTTGAAGAAGGAGTAAATGGAATAGGTGAGGCCCCTCTTCTCCCTCACCTCCTGGAAGAGCCTCGAGCTCATGTTGCCCCCGAGCAGGGTGTTGAGCACCATGACGGGGAAACGCCGCGGGTCGGTATGGGAGGGGGCCCTCACCCCGAGGCAGAGGTGGACCTGCTCTAGCTCCTTCTCAAAGACCTTAAGCCCCCCTTCGACCCTCTCAGGGCTCCGCCTCTGGAGTTCACCTCCCCCTTCTGGCAGGTGCCCCAGACAGGCCTCCACCACTTCCACCACCTCCTCGTGGCGGAGGTTCCCGGCGGCGGCCACCACCATCCTCGGGGCCCTGTAATGGCGGGCGAAGAAGTCGAGGACCTTGTCCCTGCTGAAGGCCTTCACGGTCCCCTCCTCCCCAGCGATGGGGACCCCTAGGGGATGGTCCCCCCAGAAGGAACGGTTGAAGAGGTCGTGGATGTGCTCCTCGGGGGTGTCCTCCGTCAGCTTGATCTCCTGCAGCACCACCATCTTCTCCCTCTCGACCTCCTCCGGATCGAAGAGGGGCCTGGAGAGCAGGTCGCTCAGGACGTCCAGGGCCAGGGGGAGGTCCCCCTTCAGGACCTTGGCGTGAAAACAGGTGTACTCCTTGGAGGTGAAGGCGTTGATGCTGCCGCCCACCGCCTCGATCTCCTTGACTATCTCGAGGGCGCTCCTGCGTTCGGTGCCCTTGAAGACCGTGTGCTCGATGAAGTGACAGAGGCCCCTCTCGTCGATCGCCTCGTCCCTTGAGCCCACCTCCACCCAGATCCCCACCGCCACCGACTCCACGTAGGGGAGGGACTCGGTGACCACGCGGATCCCGTTCCGAAGGATCGTCTTGTCCTGGGGCACTAAAACCTCCGGCGGCGCTGATGGATGGGGCGCTTCTGTTGGGGAGGACGCTTCCTCCGCTCCTCCTGCAGGACGGCCTTCCGGGAGAGCCTGACGCGGCCGTACTCGTCTATCTCTATCACCTTCACCTTCACCTGGTCCCCCACCTTGACCACGTCGGTGACCTTCCTGACCCGCCCCTCGGCCAACTGCGAGATGTGGATCAGGCCCTCCAGCCCCGGCATGATCTCCACAAAGGCGCCGAAGTCGGTGACCCTCTTCACGGTGCCGATGTAGACCTCCCCGAGCTTGGCCTCGGCAGCGGACTGCTTCACCAGCTTTATCGCCTCCTCGATGGCCTCCGGGTTGGGGGAAGCTATCCTCACGAGGCCGTCCTCCTCGATGTCGATCTTGCAGCCTGTCTTCTCGATGATGGAGCGGATGTTCTTGCCCAGGGGGCCTATGACGTTGCGGATCTTGTCGGGGTTTATCTGCAGCGTCACGATCCTCGGGGCGTGTTTGGAGAGCTCCTTGCGGGGTTGATCCAAGGTCCTGTTCATCACCTCCAGGACCGCAAGCCTCGCCTCACGGGCCTGCCTCAGGGCCTGCTCCATGATCTCCTTGGAGATCCCGGGGACCTTCACGTCCATCTGGAAGGAGGTGACCCCCTCACTGGTCCCGGCCACCTTGAAGTCCATGTCGCCGTGGTGGTCTTCCTCGCCGCAGATGTCGGTGAGGATGGCCACCTGGCTGTCCTCCACCATCAAGCCCATGGCGATGCCCCCAACGGCCGCGGACACCGGGACCCCTGCGTCCATCAAGGAAAGGCTACCCCCACAGACGGTGGCCATGGAGGAAGAGCCGTTGGACTCCAAGACCTCCGATACCACCCTGATGGTGTAAGGGAAATCGTCCTTGGAGGGCAGCACCGGCTGCAGGGCCCGCTCTGCCAGGGCACCGTGGCCGATCTCCCGGCGACTAGGGGCCCTCAAGGGGGACACCTCCCCCACGCAGTAAGGGGGGAAGTTGTAGTGGAGCATGAAGTGCTTGTAGACCTCGCCCTCCAGCAGCGACTCCACCTTCTGCTCGTCCTCCGAGGTGCCGAAGGTGGTGGTGACCAGCACCTGGGTCTCCCCCCGTCTGAAGAGGGCCGAGCCATGGGTGCGGGGCAGGAGCCCTACCTCGCAGCTTATGGGCCTTATGTCGGTGAAGCCCCTGCCGTCGATCCTGCGGCCCTCCTTCAGGACGCAAGACCTCACCACCTCCCTCTCCGCATCCTCGAAGGCCCTCTTGACCAGGGCCTGGGCGGCGGGGTCCTCGCCCCCAAACCTCTCCAGGACCTCCTTCTGCAACTGGGCCATCCTGTCCCGTCGCTCGATCTTGGAGGTCGTCTGGAAGGCCTCTTGGATCACGGGGAGACAGTACCCCCTCACCTCCTCCCAGAGGGGGCCGCCCTTCTCCGGGGAGGAAAAGGACCTCTTGGGCTTGCCCCACTGCTCCCTCATCTCCTCTTGCAGTTCGAGGATGGGTTTGGCAGCCTCGTAACCCTTGAAGATGGCCTCGAGTAACACCTCCTCCTTGACCATCTTGCCGCCGCCCTCCACCATCACGATGCCGTCGCGGTTCACCGCCACTACCAGGTCGAGGAGGCTCCTGTCCAGTTCGCTCATGGTGGGATTGATGACGTATTGACCGTCGATGAAGCCCACCTTGACCCCCACCACCGGGCCGCCAAAGGGGACGTCCGAGAGCCCTAAGGCGGCGGAGGCCCCGATTATGCTCAGGAAGGCGGGGTCGTTCTCCTGGTCCACGGAGAGCACCGTGGCGATGACCTGGGTGTCGTAGCTGTAGCCCTCGGGGAAGAGGGGACGGAGGCTCCGATCGATCAATCGAGAGGAGAGGATCTCCTGATCCGTAGGCCTCCCCTCCCTCTTGAAGAAGCCGCCGGGGATCCTACCGGCGGCGAAGGTCATCTCCACGTAGTTGACCAGAAGGGGCAGGAAATCGACCTCCCTCGGCTCACGGGACGAGACCGCCGTCACAAGGACCACCGTCTCCCCATACCTGACCATCACGGCCCCGTCGGCCTGACGGGCCACCTCCTCCGTCTCCAACACCAACTCCCTACCTGCCCACTCTAAGGCGATCCTTCCCATCTCCGGACCTCCTTCGACCTCCCTACTTCCTCAGACCAAGCCGCTCGATGAGCTTTCGGTAACGCCCCAGGTCCTCCCGCTTCAGGTAGTCGAGCAGCTTCCTCCTGCGGTTCACCAGCTTTATCAAGCCGTAACGGGAATGCAGATCCTTCTTGTGGACCTTGAAGTGCTCCGTCAGGTAGTTGATCCTCTCGGTGAGCAAAGCGACTTGGACCTCGGGAGATCCCGTGTCCTTTTCGTGTAGACGAAACTCCTCTATGATCTGCTTCTTCCTCTCCGGATCCAACGCCATGGAACCTTACCTCCTCGACTTCTAATTATAACCCCTTGCGAAGACCCTGAGGGGTCTCACCCTCAACTCCCTCCCCATCCTTTCGGCGACCCCAACGGCCACAAGCCCCCCCTCTTCGTCCAAGAGCCTCACCCGTCCCTCCTCGCCACCGTCCTTGAGGCTTACAGATCCGCCGTGAAG
>QMLK01000127.1 GCA_003646705.1 Deltaproteobacteria bacterium
GTAGGGGACCCGGTGCTCATCGGGCTCCTCATAGCGATAGAGCTCTGTGGGGAAGTTCACGATTAGGGCCACCTGTCCCCCTTCGGCTGTGAAGCCGTGGTAGACCAAGGGGGGGATCTTTATGAGCATGGGGTTCAGGAGGCCTATGTGGAACTCGTTGACCTTGCCCTTGGTGCTCGATCCCTCCCTGGGGTCGTAGAGGACCACCTTCGCCATCCCGTACACACAGACGAAATGATCCCACTGCCTTCGGTGGTAGTGCCAGGCCTTTATCATCCCGGGGTAACAGGCGGTCACGTAGCTCTGGGCGAACTTCTCGAACTCAGGCCAGTCCGACCTCAACAGCTCCATGAGGAAACCCCGCTCGTCAGGGATCAGCCTCAACTTCTTCACCTCCACCCCCTCGATCAAGTCCATGGCAGACCTCCTCAGAGGATCACCTCGGAGTCATCCCCGACCATGAGTCTGAGGGCACCGCGGTTGCCCGCCCCTACGCAGACCGTGGCGCCCTTCCCTATCACTGAGTCCTCGAGCCGCCCCACCCCGCTGATCCTGGTGCCGTCCAGGATCACCGTGTACTCTACGGCGGAGCCCTCGATGATGCAATCGGCCCCGATGCTGGTGTAAGGTCCTATGAAGGCGTCGACGATCTTCGTCCTCTGGCCCACAACCGCAGGACCTCGGACCACCGAGCGGATCACCTGAGCCCCCTCCGCAAGGGAGACGCGCCCCGAGAGACGGCTCTCGGCGTCCACCTCCCCTTTGACCTCCCGCTTGACCCACTCGTCCAGCACCACCTGATTGGCGGCCAAGAGGTCGTCCTTCTTCCCCGTATCGAGCCACCATCCTTTCAGGACGTAGCTCTTCACCCCCCTGCCCTCCTGCAGGAGCTGCTGTATGGCGTCGGTGATCTCCAGCTCCCCCCGCCACGACGGCTTGATCCGGGAGATGGCATCATGGATCACCGCCGAAAAGAGGTAGATCCCCACAAGGGCGAGGTTGGAAGGGGGTTCCTTGGGCTTCTCCACCAGGCGGCGGACCCTGCCGCCCTCGTCCACCTCCGCCACCCCGAACATCCGCGAGTCCTCCACCTCCTTCAGGAGGATCATCGCATCGGCGTCCCCCGCCCTGAACTCCTCCACGAAGGGGACTATGGTCTCGCCGATGAGGTTGTCCCCCAGGTACATCAGGAAGGGCTCATCCCCGAGGAACCCCTGGGCCACCTTCACCGCATGGGCCAACCCTTTTGGTTCCTCCTGGAGGATGAAGGTGAAGTGAAATCCCCACGGGTTAAGGTATAGGGCCTCTTTGATATACTCGCCGGTCTCCGGGGCGATGATGACCCCGACCTCCTCGATCCCCACCCCCGCGATCTGATCCATGACGTAATGGAGGATGGGCCTGTTGGCCACTGGGACCAGCTGCTTGGGCAGGGTGTAGGTGAGGGGCCTGAGACGCGTTCCCTTACCGCCGCAAAGGACCAAGGCCTTCATCAAAGCTCCCTCTTCCTCGGGACCTTCTCCCAGTCCTTGAGAAAGCGCTCGATCCCTATATCGGTCAGGGGGTGCTTGAAGAGCTGCTCCATCACCCTGAAGGGCACGGTGGCGATGTCGGCCCCGATCAGGGCGGCCTCCAGGACGTGCATGGGGTGGCGGACGCTGGCCACGATGACCTCGGTGAAGATGTCGTAATTGCCGTAGATGGCCATGATCTGCTCCACCAGCTCCATGCCTCCTGAGGAGATGTCGTCGAGCCGCCCCACAAAGGGGCTCACGTAGGCGGCCCCGGCCTTGGCGGCCAGAAGCGCCTGGACCGGGGTGAAGACCAAGGTGACGTTGGTCTTTATCCCTTCAGCGCTCAGGCGCTTGACCGCCTTGATCCCCTCTTGGGTCATGGGGATCTTCACCACCACGTTTTCCCCGATCTTCGCCAACTCCCGGGCCTCTCTGACCATCCCCTCGGCCTCGAGACTCGTCACCTCGAGGCTGACAGGACCCTCCACCAGACGGCAGATCTCCGTGACCAAGTCCCAGAACTCCATCCCCTCCTTGGAGACGAGGGTGGGGTTGGTGGTCACCCCGTCCACGAGGCCCATCTCCAGTCCCCTCTTTATCTCCTCCAGATTGGCGGTGTCGAGGAAGAACTTCATGATCACCTCCTTGGCCAGAACTGGAGCCTTTACTTACCTCAATCCTTCCCTGAGCACAACACCGAGGCTCAGAGTCGGAGGACCTTGGCCAAGATCAAGATCCGCGCCGAGGCCTCAAGGGCCGAGCTCCTCATAAGGGACTCCTCCAGGGTCTCCCCTATGGCGAAGGAGCCATGTCCCCTGACCATCGCGATTCGGTTCGCCTTCAGATAGATGGGTAGGGCCTCAGCCACCTCCTGAGAGCCGATGCTCTGCTGAACGGAGACCACCGGCACCTTACCCAGTATGTGTCGTCCTTCGGCGTCAAGGGGTACGATCTCCGTGGCCTTCAGCGATAGAGCTATGGCGCAAGGGGGATGGCAGTGAAGAATCGCTCGAGCACCGGTCTCCCTGTAGATCGCCTGATGTACGGGCAACTCCCGAGAGGCAGCCGGCACTTCGCCCTCCAGGGGCGCCTCCACCAGATCCTCCTCCTGGAGGGCCGCCAACATGGCCCCACGTCGGGTTATCAGGATCCCTTCGCCGAACCTCACGCTCAAGTTGCCGCTATGGGAGGAGATGAGGCCCAACCTCCCCAATTCCCTCCCCACCCTCTGAAACTCCCCGACCATCTGCCGGCGCAAGTCCCCTTCTCCCCTAAAGCTGCTGCCCCCCATGGGCGTTAAAAGATCAAGCCTTTAAGGAGGACGCTCCCTCCGACGATAGGCCTCGAGGCACCTCCTGGAGCAGAAGTAGAGGGTCCTCCCCCCGACATCGACCCTTAAGGCCTTGTCCTTGGGCACGTAAACCCCACAGTTGGGGTCTTTGACCAGCTCACCCTCCTCTGGCCCCTTGAACCATCTCCACAGGCGATACAGGAAGTACAGGAGGGCCAAAAGGAGGAGGTACTTCACCGATCCCTCCTCCAGCTACGGCGCAACTCCTGGAGGATCTCCTCGGCCCTGGCCTCGTCCTCCTCGGACACCAGTATCGCCCCCCAGCCCTTCTGCAGGACGTAGATGCCGTCGTAGGCGGTGTCCTCATAGGAGCGGATTACGCACGAGATCCCCTCCCGCTCGAGGGCATCGCGGACGAGATCGGCCTCAAAGCGGTTCTCCACCACTGCGACCTTCTTCATCCCTTAGGATGAAACCACGTTTTCTCCAGCTTTTCAAGGGAGGATCAACGGGGCAACCTGGGCCTTGAGGCCACCTCTTGCGGACAGAGGTCCTTCACCCGTACCGTGGCCAGGGCTATGGAGGTATCCGCCGCCCCGTAGTAGATCACCAGTTCGTCTTCGTCCCCCAAGGTGTCCCTTTCCTCCTTTGGCAGGGCCCCGCAGGTGAAGACCACGTTGGGGACCTGGCAGCCCTGGGGGCTGCACTCGTAGGGCTCCTCGGGCTCAAGGATGGGGTTGGGGGAGCGCCATATCACCCGCTCAGGCTCCTCCCCATCCAGCAGCAGGGCCCCCAGCCGGTAAACAGACCGATAGTCCACCCCGTGGTAGATCAGCAACCACCCGTGCCGCGTCTTCAGGGGCTGGGCCCCAGCTCCCACCTTCACCCCATCCCAGACCAGCCCAGAGCGCGGCCCCACCAGGATCCGATGCCCCTCCGTGGGCCAGGGACACTGCAAACGCTCAGACCCCGATATCCATATCGCAGGCTCCACACGGTGCAACAGCACATACCTACCCCCCACCCTCTCGGGAAAGAGCACAGCGTCCTTGTTCGCCACCCCGGGAAACAACAGCCCATGCCTCCTCCACCTGGACCACCTCCCAGCAAGGAAGTCCTCCACAGAGATGGAAGCAAGGGCTATCTGGGCCAGGACCCGGGAGTAGGCCGTGTACAGCATCCACAGCCTCCCCTCCATCACCACCACCCTCGGGTCCTCACAGCCCCTCTCCTCCCAGGACTCCTCAGGCCAGAAGATGGGCTCGGGCAGCCGCTCCAGGACCCCAAAACCGTCCCCAGAGATGGCAAGCCCTATCCTGGAGACCCAGTCCTCGCCCATGGCCCTGTAAAGGAGAAAGACCTTGCCCTGAAGCCTCACCGCCGCAGGGTTGAACACAAAGAGCGACTCCCAGGGGTGCTCCCTCACGGGTTCAAGGATGGGGTTCCCTCGGTAGCGCTTGAGCCTCCCAGCAGGGGGACCCTCGATGTAGACAGGCCCCTCGGGCTCCACCCTCCGGGCCTCCGAGGACCTCTATGGGGTGCTCTTCCCGCAGGTGGCGGAGGCCCGGCCCTGGGCCATCAGCTCCTCGAGCACCTCCTCAAGGGCCTCATCGGTGCCCCCTGAGCGCCTGTAGAGCTCCCGAAGGAGCTCCCTGGCAAACCAGTCCCCCTCCACATGAC
>QMLK01000128.1 GCA_003646705.1 Deltaproteobacteria bacterium
CCCTTGGTCTTGGCCGTGCGCAACCTCACTGTAGCAAAAGTGGATTCTATGGGATTGGTGGTCCTGATGTGCTGCCAGTGCTCAGCGGGAAAGTCGTAGAAGGCTAGAAGTTCTTCCCTGTCCTTCTCCAGGCATCTTACAGCCCTGGGATACTTGGCCTCGTACTTGCCCACGAATAGATCAAAGGCCCTATGGGCATCTTCCCGGGTCTCTGCCATCCATATCTCGTGGAGAGACTCCTTCATCTTGGGCTGGACACTCTTTGGTACCTTGTTCAGCACATTGGCCGTCTTGTGCACCCAGCAGCGCTGCACCCTGGTTTCGGGGTACACTTTGACCAGAGCCTTCCAGAATCCCATGGCTCCATCGCCTATGGCCAGCTTGGGGGCTAGGGTAAGCCCACGGTGCTTCAAGTCCAGAAGAATCTCGTACCAGCTCTGCTCCGACTCCCGGTATCCGTCCTCTATAGCAACAAACTCCTTCTCTCCCGTATCTTTAGCCCCTATGATCACCAGAATGCATTGCTTGGCATCGTCCGATCTCACCCTGAAGTATACCCCGTCCACCCACCAATACACATACCTCTCACCGGCTAGATCCCGCCTCCTCCACTTATTGTACTCTTTTATCCACTTCTCCTTTAAACGGCTGATGGTGGGCTGGGAAAGTCCTTTAGCCTTGTCTCCTAAAAGGGCTCCTAAGGCCTCGTGAAAGTCTCCCGTGGAAATCCCCTTGAGGTACAGCCACGGCAGCACGTTCTCCACACTCCTGGTCTTTTTAATATAAGGGGGAAGCAGCGATGAGCGAAAACATATCCCTGAACCGCTTCGGTCCCTGGTCCTGGGCACCCGGATCTCCACCGGACCTATGCCTGTCATTATCTTCCTGGCAGGCAGATAACCGTTTCGCACAACAGCTCTTCGGCCCAATAGATCAACCAGGTCCTTGTAGCGCTCCAAAAATACCTCCAGTTCGGCTTCCACAGCCTGCAATAGCAATTGCCTGGCTCCCTCTCTTAGTAGAGCAGTCAACTGATCCTCAAATTCTGCTGGACTCTCATCTGCTACTGGACTATTCTCCTTCATGTGGCGTGTCCTCCTTTGCTGAGTCGATTTTTGTAGATCTACCTCAGCAGGATACGCCATTCCTCTCAAAGAGCCCATACACCAGAAATGGTTATAGCCCCTATAAAAGGCTCCTCCCCCTTGTGTTGACCACACGATAGGGCCTTGAGCGGACCTCCCTTTCCAGAGACGGCCTGACAAAAGGCTTTATCTGTGTTAGTTTAACCTCGCAACCCCTTCCCATCGAGGTCCTATAAAAAGGGCTGGGGTCATGAAACCGGAGGAACGGTGAATTTCCGGTATCGTTTCTTCGCCTTTCTTTCGATCTTCCTCGTTGTCCTCCTTTTGAGGGCGCCTTCAAAGGCTGAAGTCCTGAGGATGATAGGACCTGAGGACGTAGGCGGTGCATGGGCTGAAGTTATAAAGAGGTTTCACGAACGCCATCCATTGATCCGGGTCAACTACATCTCAGGACCTTGGTCCACCGATGAAAGGCAGAATATGTATATCCGGTCCTTCCTCAGCGGTGACCCCGTCGAGCTCGTCTACATGGACGTCACCTGGACGGCCAAGTTCGCAGCCGGGGGGTGGCTCCTGCCCCTTGATGAGTGGTTCACTCCCGAGATGCAACAGGAATTCCTTTCTGGAGCCGTCAAAGCGGGCTATTACGAAGGCCGCATTTATAGGGTCCCTGTGAGGGCTGATGTCGGCATGCTTTATTACCGCAGGGACTTGATCCCTAAACCACCGAGGACCTGGGGGGAGTTTGAACGGATATGCCAACGGTACTCGAGACCGCCGGATGTCTATTGTATCGTCTTTCAGGGCATGCAGTACGAGGGCTTGGTTTGCGATTTCCTCGAATACCTCTGGGGAGCAGGGGGAGAGGTGATAGACCCCAAGGGGAGGGTGGTGCTCGACTCCCCTCAGGGCCTTGAGGCCCTGAAGTTCATGAGGAAGTTGATCGAACGGGGATGGGCCCCCAAGGCGGTCCTCTCCTTCCAGGAACAGCACTCCCTCTCCGCCTTCTCCCAGGGCAAGGCCCTCTTTATGAGGAACTGGCCCTATGCTTGGACGATCCTGAACAGGCAAGACTCCCCCCTGAGGGGGAAGGTCGGCATCGTCCCCTTCATCCACAAAGAGGGCCATGAATCTGTGGGGACCCTTGGAGGTTGGGGCCTGGGGATAGCCCGCGGGGTGAAGGAACCCGAGAGGGCTTGGAAATTCATAGAGTTCGCCACCTCCACTGAGGCTCAAAAGATCCTCCATTTCAGAAGGGGGGCCGTCCCATCGAGGAAGGCCCTCTTCTTCGATCCGGACATACTAAAGGTAAGCCCCCACTACCGAGATCTGTACGAAATAGTAATGCGGGCAAGGGCGAGGCCGGTCCACCCCGACTACCCCCGAATAAGCGATACCCTCCAAAAGCACGTAAGCGCGGTCCTCGCAGGGGTGGAGGGGCCTGAGGAGGCCCTGAAGATCATGGCTCGCTCGATAGAGGGGACTCTCCGCGGAAGGGAGGAGGGTTACCTCAAGAGGATCGCCATCGACTATGACCTGAGGAGGACTCTGCTGAACACCGTCCTCTTTACCTCTATATCCGTCCCCTTGGAGTTCATCCTCGGGCTCCTCATCGCCCTCCTGCTCACCGCTCAATTCAGAGGAAGGTCCTTCGTAAGGCTGGCCGTTCTCATACCTTGGGCGCTGCCGACTGCAGTGATGGCGATGTCATGGCAGTGGATGTTCAACAACCCCTTCGGCGTCCTAAACGATCTCCTCGTAAGGGTCGGCCTCGCAGAAAGGCCCTTCGATTGGCTTTCGAGCCCCAGCGGAGCAATGTTCGCGGCGATCTTCGCCGACCTCTGGAAGACCACTCCATTTGTAGTGATCATACTACTGGCAGGGCTCCACTCTATACCTCAAGAGCTCAAGGAAAGCATCTCTATCGACGGAGCAGGACCCCTGAGGAGGTTCTTCCACCTGACCTTCCCCTTGTTGTTGCCCTTCGTGCGGGTAGCTTTGA
This sequence comes from Deltaproteobacteria bacterium, assembly GCA_003646705.1. Lineage (GTDB taxonomy): Bacteria > Desulfobacterota > B13-G15 > B13-G15 > B13-G15 > B13-G15. Next base: position 3,088 of record QMLK01000128.1, read on the forward strand.
TCTTCAGGATCATCCATGCAGCCGGTATCTTCGACCTCATCTGGGTCCTCACCAAAGGGGGACCTGCCGACAGCACTCGAGCCCTCTGCATATACATCTATGAAGTGGCCTTCAGATACGATGAGCTCGGCTATGCCATATTCCTGACGGTTCTCTTCCTCCTCGCACTGATAGGGATGAGTTTTCTGATAGTACGTCTTACAACCCTCGGTTACGAGAGGACATGATGCGGCGAGCACTGCTTCTCCCCCTGGGACTCTTGGTGGTCATCTACTGCCTCTTCCCCTTCTTTTGGACCGTAGTTACCGCGCTGAAGCCGCCTCAAGAGGTCTTCTCGCTGCCCATCAGGTATCTCCCCAAGGCCCTTTCCGCGGAGAACTTTGTCGAGGTCTTTCACAAAAGGCCCTTCTCGAGATACATCTTCAACAGCCTCATTGTAGCCACCGGCGGGACCCTCCTAACCCTGGTCTTGGCCTCCCTTGTGGCCTTCAGGTTGAGATATATGCCCGTCCAGCGTGCCCTCAGCTTCCAACGATGGCTTCTGATGGGGGCGATAGTACCACCGACCCTGCTGGTGATCCCTATCTTCGTCGTAATTAAGGCCTTAGGGCTCATAAACAACCCCTTAGGGCTCATCTTAAGTTACTGTTTCCTCAACCTCCCCTTTGGGGTCTGGATGCTTTATGCAGCCTTTAGCAGGATCCCCAAGGAACTGGACGAAGCCGCCATGATAGATGGCTTTAGCTGGGGAGGGATATTGCTCCGAATAATATTGCCATTGAGCCGCGCTGCCTTGGCGGTGAGCGCTGCCTTGATCTTCATCTTTTGTTGGAACGAGTTCCTCATTGCCTTGACCCTCATGCCGGACCAGAATCGCTATACCGTCCCAGTGGGGATTTCCATGTTGAGCGGTGCCTCCATCTACGAAATCCCCTGGGGACAGATCAATGCTGCAGTGACCCTCACCACCTTACCGGTCATCCTCACGGTGGCATTGCTTGAGAGGTGGATAGTCGAGGGGCTTACCGCAGGAGCTATAAAGGGGTGAAGGATGGCGAAGGTAGTCCTCGAGAAGGTAACCAAGACCTTCATGGGGGGAAGGGTGTCCGCCCTCAAGGATGTGACCCTTGAGGTGCCCCATGGGAAGTTTGTGACGGTCCTTGGCCCATCAGGATGTGGAAAGAGTACCTTGCTCAGGCTTGTGGCAGGGCTGGAGAAACCCGATATGGGTGAGATCCGGATAGGCGATCGAAGGGTGAACGACCTTCCACCGGCCAAAAGGAACGTCGCCATGGTCTTCCAAAACTATGCCCTTTATCCCCACATGAGGGTCGCTGACAACATCGCCATCGGCCTGAGGCTTCG
>QMLK01000129.1 GCA_003646705.1 Deltaproteobacteria bacterium
GATCCCCTTCTGATTAAGGCCGTGGCCAGGAGGCTCCAGGGACAGAGATTGCTGATCGCAGATGGCCATCACCGCTACAGCACCGCCCTGAGGTTCCGGGAGCTGATGCGCCAGAGGTACCCCGAGGCCCCTGCTGCTGCCCCCTTTGAGTTCGTGGCCATGTACGTCACCCCCATGGAGTCAGAGGGACTCTTGATCCTGCCTACCCACCGGTTGGTCCCGGCCCTGCCCGAGGAGGCCCTAAAGGGGGTCTCCGAACGGATGGAGCGTTTCTTCCAGAGGCGGACCTTTTCCCCTCAGCATCAAGGGGAGCTCTTCAGGGCCATCGACAGGGGCGAAGGCTTGGGGTTCTTTCGGAAGGGGAAGGGGTTCGCCTTGCTTTTGCCCAGGGATGGCCTGCCCATCTCCGGGGTCCTTCGGAGGATCGATGCCGCCCTGGTGGATGAGCTGCTCCTTCGGGGGCTCTCGGTGAAGGTGGACCTGACCAGGGACAGGGAGGAGGCCGTGAGGGCTGTCCTCGAGGGGCGATACGAGATGGCCTTCCTGCTGCGCCCCCCCAAGGTGCAGGACCTCAAGGCCGTGGTGGAGCAAGGGGAGCTCATGCCGAAGAAGTCCACCTACTTCTACCCCAAGGTGGCCAGCGGCCTGGTCCTCTTCCGCGTGGCCGAGGAAGGGGAGGTGATCGAGCCCCTTGTCTGAGGACCTGACCCTCGATTCCCTCTTCAGCGGGGCGATAAAGCTCCTCCAACACAGAAGGGGTTACCGTTTCTCCGTGGACGCCCCCATCCTGGCCTCCTTCGTCAGGCTGAAGAGGGGCGAGAGGGTGGTCGACCTCGGCACTGGCAACGGCGTGATCCTGCTGATCCTGGCGCGCAGGTTCCCCCAGGCGGGGGAGATGGTGGGGGTGGAGATCCAGGAGGAGCTGGCCGAGCTGGCATCGAGGAACGTGGAGCTCAACGGCCTCGGAGGCTTGATCAGGGTGCTGCACGGTGATATAAGGGAGTGCCGCAGGCTCTTTGGACCTGAGTCCTTTGACGTGGTGGTGAGCAACCCCCCCTATTACCCGTTGGGGAGAGGGAGGATCAATCCCGAGGACGAAAGGGCCATCGCGCGCCATGAGCTAATGGCGACCATAGGGGACGTGGTGGAGGCTTCCCGCTATCTGCTGAAGGGAGGGGGGCGGGTTTATTACGTCTATCCCGCCCGTAGGGCCGTGACCCTGCTGGCGGAGATGAGGCGCCGCTCCATCGAACCCAAGAGGATGCGTTGGGTCCACCCCTTCCCCGCCAAAGGGGCCGAGATGGTCCTGGTGGAGGGGGTCAAAGGCGCCAAGGAGGGCCTCGAGGTGGAGCCCCCTCTGGTGGTGCAGGACGCCGAAGGGGGATACACCGAGGAGATGGAGCGAGTGCTCTTCAAGCTGGAGGTGGAGGATGAGATGTAAGGGGCGAAGGGTTGGGGTGATGCTTTTGGCGATCCTCCTTGCGGCCAGTTTCAGTTCCTCATGCCTCCCCTGGAAGAAGAAGGCCAAGGAGGAGAAGAAGGAGGAGTTGAAGTGGGCTTGGAGCCGTCCGAGGAGGTCCACGCGCAGGAGTGCGGTGACCTATGGGCGGAGGCCCTATCTGTTGCCGCGAGAGGAGACAAAGCCCAAGGAAGTGAGACCCAGGCCCACCCTGCCCCCTGTGTTCCTCGGGCGCTTGAAGTACAAGGTGGTGGTGCTGGAGTTCGCCGAGGGGGAGGGGGCCTCGGAGTTCAAGGGGATAGGCCGCCTGGCCGCCCAGAAGCTGGGGGAACTCCTGGCCTCAAGCGGTGCGGCCGTGGTGGTGGATAGGGGCCGCCTTGAAGGAATCTCCGGTCCCCTCGATTCGCCTGAGGCCCTTTGGCGCCTCTGGAAGGCCCTGGGGGTCCATGCCGTGATCAAGGGATCGGTCAAGAAGGCCATGGTGGGGGAGGAGAAGGGCGGGGCCCTCGCCCTGGTGGGGATAGAGGCCTTCCTCTATTCGACCGAGACCGGGGGCATCGTCAAGGGGGCCTATGGCCAGAACCCCCTCTACCTCTCTCGAACCCAGGGACCTGCAAGACGCCAGAAGGCCCTCGAGAAGGCCTTGAAGGAGGCCCTCGAGGAGGTCAAGAACGGCCTGCTCATCGGCCTGGGGCAGATGGAGTGGTCGACCTCTGTGGCCTCGGTGGATGGGGACACGGTCTACCTCAACGCCGGAAGCCGGTCAGGGCTCAAGGAGGGGGAGATCCTCGAGGTCTACGCCCCGGGGGAGGAGGTGAAGAACCCCTTGACCGGTGTGGCCCTCGGCAGGGCCCCGGGGCCGAAGAAGGGCCGGGTAAAGGTGGAGGAGTTCTTCGGGGTGGATGCCTCCAAGGCCGTGCTCCTTGAAGGGGAGGGGATCGAGCCGGGGGACGTAGTCAAGCCCTCAAAGGCTAAGTCCCGCCCCTGAGGCCTTTGGCGATCTCTTCGGCGGCCTCCTTGATGAGGGGGGCTATCTCCTGCATCTTCTCCTTGGTCAGGGTGGCGGAAAAGCCCACGATCCAGAGGGCTGCCGGTGGAGGGACCGGGGTCTCGATGTAGGCGGCTACCGCCCTGATACCCGTGAGATATTCCTCGTCGTCAAAGGCCACCCCTTCCTGGCGGACCCTCTTCAGCTCCTTCAGGTAGGCATCCAGATCGGTGATGCTCTTTTCGGTGTAGCGCGGAAGGCCCTTTTGGGCGAGGAGCTCTCGTGCCCTCTCCTCCTCCATGTGGGCCAGGAAGACCTTGCCCAGGGCCCCAGCGAGCAGCGGCACCCGTGTCCCTATGGGGGAGGTCACCTTCAAGTCCTCTTCGCTTTCGACCACGTCGAGGATCGTCACCCTGCGGCCGTTCAGCACCCCGACGAAGGCGGTCTCCCGAGCCTTTGCGACGAGCCTCCTCATGGGCCCCCTGGCCACCTCCCGCACCTCCAGGTGTTCGAGCCCCCGACGGGCCAACTCGAACAACGTCGGGCCGAGGCCGTACCTCTTGGTCAAGGGGTTGCGCGTCAGGAGCCCCTCGGACTCGAGGGTGGAAAGGATCCCATACAGGGTGCTCTTGCTTATGCCGAGCTCCCTCGCTATCTCGCTGAGACCCCTCTCCTTCCGCTCCTTGGCCAGGAGCTTGAGGACCCGCAGGGCCTTCCTCAGGGAGGGGACCTCTCGTCTCTTTTTGTTCGCCATTACGAACATTATAGGAGCTCTTTTCCTTGACTGTCAAGGAAGATTTAGTTGACAGAGGGAGAGAGCTGTGATAAAAAGTTCGCAATCCTGAAAAGGAGGGGGAGATGAAGAAGCCTCACAAGGTGATGGCGGGGCCCCGTGACGGGGAGGTGAGGTGTCTGAACTGCTTCGCCAGGTTCAGGCCCTTGCCAGTGGGCACCGAACGGGCCACGTGCCCCAACTGCGGTATGGAGTGGAGGATCTCCTGGCCCTACCCGCGGACGGCCAAGATCCGCGGCCCGGTCTGGGAGAAGTTCCCGAAGTAAGGGAAGGAGGGAGCCATGCCCCTTAAGAGGAAGATCGCCTATATAGATCTTTCCACCGGTGAAGTAGAGACGAGGTCCATTCCCATCGAGATGAGGAGGAAGTACATCGGGGGAAGGGGCCTCGACGCCTATCTCCTTTACAACCACTGCCCCGAGGGGTGTGATCCCCTGGGGCCGGACAACCCCCTGATAGTGAGCGCGGGGATAGTGGCGGGCTGTCTCGCCTCTGCCTCGTCCCGCACCCACGTCATGGCCAAGTCCCCCCTGACCGGCGCCTTGGGCTCTGCCAACATGGGGGGCTTTTTCGCCCCGGAGCTCGCCTGGGCGGGGTTTCATCACCTAGTGATCAAGGGCAGGGCCGAGAAGCCCGTCTACCTCTTCGTCAACGACGGTCAGATAGAGATCCGGGATGCCTCAAGGATCTGGGGGCAGAACGTCTACGACGCCCAGGAGATGATCAGGCAGGAGCTGCGGGACCCTGAGGTCCAGGTGATGGTGACTGGGCCCGCGGGCGAGAAACTTGTGCGGTTCGCCAACGTGATGACCGGGCACAAGGACGCAGGGGGGCGCACCGGCATGGGGGCGGTGATGGGGTCCAAGAACCTCAAGGCCATCGCGGTCCGGGGGACCCTCGACCTGGAGATCGCCTATCCCCGGGAGGCCCTCGAGTACAACAAGAAGCTGATCGACATGGTGATCAGCTCCAAGGTCTCCCAGACCATGCAGCGGTGGGGCACCATGTTCATCTACGGGGTGACCAACACCACCGGCCTCATCCGCACCCGCCACTTCCAGAAGAACCAGTTGGTGGGGGGCGAGGACATCGAGTGCGAGAACATCGACCGGGTCTCCATCGGCACCGCCGGCTGTTTCGGCTGCCAGGTCCACTGCCGGCATCGCTATATCATCAAGGACGGCCCTTACGCCGGCA